>NZ_JBJHHE010000014.1:0-86103 GCF_056378755.1 Thermanaeromonas sp. DSM 22490 | reverse complement strand
TACCTTTTAATTATAGGGTTGCTTTTGTAAGATTATGTCAAGGCCCTCTACAAAATCGGCCACAACGCAGATGCCTCAGCTATATATTGACATATTCCCTTACGCCTGTTAATGTAAGAGTCGGCGTTAAGCCGGCGGTCGCAGCCACCCGCCTTAACAAAACAAGGAGTGATCTTTGTGCGTTACAAACTTTTTCCCTTCGTAATGGTAGCCTTCGTAGTGGTATTGCTCCTCTCCAACACTGTCGCCGTCAAGGTAGCAAGATTTGGCCCCTTCTATTTTGACGGTGCAGTAGTGTTATTCCCCCTCTCTTATATCTTCGGCGATATTTTAACTGAGGTTTATGGCTACAAGCGCAGCCGGATTGTAGTGTGGACGGGATTTATAGCCTGCTTATTTATGTCCTTGGTTTACTGGCTGGTAGGGATACTGCCTCCAGCGCCCCACTGGTCGGGCCAGGAGGCTTACCAACGGATATTGGGTCAAACGCCGCGGATAGTGATCGCCAGCCTCTTAGCCTTTTTCTGCGGCGAGTTCACCAACTCCTATATCCTGGCCAAACTAAAAATCTTAACTCAAGGCCGGTGGCTGTGGACCCGGACCATCGGCTCTACGGTAGTTGGTCAGCTAGTAGACACGACTTTATTTATTACCATCGCCTTTATCGGTATTTTGCCAGGAGCCGTATTAATGCGCATGATAATGAGCAATTATATATTTAAGACCACCTACGAAGCCCTGGCAACTCCGCTAACCTATACTATCACCGCCTGGCTTAAAAGGGTGGAAGAAGAGGATTACTATGACTATGACACCAACTTCAATCCCTTTAAGGTAAGCAGGGAGGATTTGGTATGATGGAGTTCGAAGCCTTAGGAAAGCAGGTACGTGAACCGCGCAGGAAATTAGAGGTTTTCCCCAAGCCGCCCCACGTGGAAATTGTTACTCTAGAGTCCGACGAGGTAACAAGCCTCTGCCCCGTAACAGGGCAGCCGGACTTTGAAACAGTAATAGTAGAATATGCCCCCAACAATCACTGCATTGAATCTAAAAGCTTCAAGCTCTACTTATGGAGCTTCCGGGAGGAAGGCATCTTTTGCGAGGGTCTGGCCGCTACCATAGCCAAGGACATCTATGAGGCCTGTCAACCCCACTGGTGCAAGGTAACTGTAATCCAGAAGCCGCGGGGCGGAATAAAAATAACTGCTTCTGCCCTGTATGGTGAACGCAAGTAGTAGAGGCAGGACGCTCGAAGCTTTTAGGGCAGAAGCAGCAGAGCTTATACGCTGTTGTAAATCATATTCACTTAGGGATTTTGGGGGAACCAGTTTTAAGGTCGTGGATAAATTTTTCCCTTTCGGACGCTATTCCCTCGGCCCGCCGCAGGACGTTGCGTACAAATTCCTGCCGCTTCTGCTCGAGCTCCTCTCCGAAAAGCTCGGCCTCGCGCCTTTGTTCGTCGCGTGGCTTTTCTTTTTTCATCGTAAGACCTCCGTTCCTTTATAATTCATGACCCACCCGCATGGCTTCGTAGACCGCCTGGGTTATCCTCCTGGGACTTATGGCATCGCCAATGACATAGTAGTCTATGCCGGAACCTTCCATCTCCTGGGCCAGGGTATCGTTAGCCCGGGAACCAACGGCCAGCACCACTGTATCAACCCCGGTTAAGCTTTCTTCCTGGCCGTTACGCTTATAGGTCACCCGGTCACTTTGAATAGCTGTAACTTCGGCCCCGGTAATTATTTGTACCCCCTGCTTCTTAAGGCGGTCCAGGAGCAGCGGCGCCACCAGAGGGCCGATGTCGCTGGCCACTTTAGGCAGCATTTCCAAGATAGTCACTTTATGCCCCTTCTCGGCCAGGTACTCGGCCACTTCACAGCCTACCAGCCCACCGCCTATCACCGCTACCTTGTTGCCCGCTTGTGCCTTTCCCCGCAGGACATCCCAGGAAGTTACCACATTGTGGCCCTGGACGCCAGGTATATCCAGAGTAGCCGGACGGGCGCCGGTGGCCAAAACCACTACATCAGGCTTTTCCTGGCGTATGGCCTCCAGGGTAGCCTCTTTATTAAGCTGCACGTTGATCTTGAGCTTGGCCATCTGCCCCACCAGGTACTCCCTGAAAGTAGCGATTTCCCCTTTCTGGGGAGAGGCCGAAGCCAGGGGTAACTGGCCACCCAGCTCCCCCTCTTTCTCCCAGAGGGTTACCCGGTGTCCCCGCAGGGCCGCTACCCGGGCCACTTCCATGCCGGCCGGCCCCCCGCCCACTACCAGCACCCTGCGCGGGCGTGCTGCCTTATCCAGGGGAAATTCGCGCTCCAAACCTGTGCGCGCGTTCACCGTACAACCGATGGCATGGTCCAGGAAAAGCTCATCGATGCAGGCCTGGCAGCAGGCAATGCAGTGTCGGACTTCGTCCAGCCTGCCTTCTACCACTTTCCGGGGCATCTCCGGATCCGTTAACAGTTCCCGGCCGAAAGAAATTAGATCCGCCTTCCCCGCGGCCAGGATACTTTCGGCCACTTCCGGATCGTTAATGCGCCCTACAGCTATTACCGGAATTTTTACCTCGGACTTGATGCCTTGGGCCAGGTCTGCCAGGCATCCCCGGGGAAGGTACATAGGCTGGATGATCCAGGAGGCCGTTTCATATACTCCGGCGGAAACGTGAAGGGCATTAATTCCTTCTTGTTCTAGCCGGCGGGCAAAAATTTTGGTTTCCTCTAAAGTGAGACCTCCGGGGACCTTTTCGTCGGCGCTCAGGCGATAGATGATGGGAAATTCAACCCCTACTGCCTGCCGCACGGCTCGCACTACTTCCAGGGGAAAGCGCATACGGTTTTCCAGGGGACCCCCATACTCGTCTGTCCGTTTGTTGGAATAGGGCGAGAGAAATTCATCAATAAGATAACCGTGGGCACCGTGTATTTCCACTGCATCAAAGCCCGCCCGTCTGGCCCTTTGGGCAGCAGCTGCAAAAGCCTCCACCAGCTGCCCTATCTCTTCTTTGGTCAACTCCCTAGGTGTCTCCCCGATAGTAGGGTCGGGTATAGGCGAGGGGGCTAAAAGGGGTTGCCCTGTCACGGCGGACTTGGACTGCCTGCCCCCATGGTATAGCTGGACGGCAATCTTGGCTCCCTGGGCATGGACAGCTTCCACCAGCCGGCGCAAGCCTGGTATAAGACGGTCAGAGTAAATGCCCAACTGGTTCTGGAAACCTTTACCGGAAGGGTGGACATAGGTTGCTTCCACAATGATCATTCCTACCCCGCCCCTGGCCCGTTCCTCATGGTAGGCCACCAGTCGGTCGGTTACTGAACCGTCGCCATAAGCATAATTGGTAACCATAGGTGCCATAACCATTCTATTTCTAAGTTGCAAGTTTCCTATCTTAATGGGGCTGGTTAGCAAAGTCAATGGCTGCAGTGTAACCTTCCTCCTCGCTAATAATTTAGGTTTCATGGTTATTATTCGCCCGGGGAGAAAATATTATTTTGCTACTTTAAAATTAAATGGCCTCCCGCCTTTCTTAAACGGGAGGCCAAGTAAAAGTCGGAAGTTGTGGGGTTATGGGGCAGCAACCGTATTTTCCAGGCTACCTAGATTCTCAATTCTTATCTCTATCCTGTCACCGACCTGCATACTCCCTATTCCTTCCGGTGTACCTGTCAAAATGACATCGCCTGGGAGCAAGGTCATAATTTGAGATATGAAGCTTACCAGGTAGGGGACGGAAAAAATGAGCTGGGAAGTTCTGCTATTTTGCTTCAGCTCCCCGTTTAGATAAGCCTGAATGGCCAAGTCCGCCACATCCACACCACGGACTATGCAAGGTCCTAAAGGAAGAAAAGTGTCAAAGGATTTGGCCCTGGTCCACTGCCCGTCCTTCTTTTGCAAGTCCCGCGCTGTCACATCGTTTCCGATGGTATACCCCCATATGTAATCGGGCGCTTCCCTTTCACTGACATTGTGGCAATATTTGCCGATTACTACCACCAATTCTGCCTCATAGTCCAACCGCCCCACCATGGGCCAGTAAATTATTTTTTCTCCCGGCCCTATTACGCTGGTAGAAGGTTTAAGGAAAATAACCGGTTCTTCCGGTATCGTTAACTTCATTTCCTCTGCGTGGCTTCTATAGTTAAGACCTACGCAAACAGCCTTACTGGGCTGGCAGGGTGCTAATAGTTTGACTTCCTCCAACCGGTACGTCTCTCCATTTTCCCGGGGAGAAGTGAAAATATCTCCTTCTAAGGCTATAATTGTGTCCTGTCTCAAGCGGCCATAGCAAGTTGCTCCTTTGGAGTTCAAGAAGCGCACGAATTTTTCTATTTCAGCCATATATACCCCCAGCCAGCACATAGAATTCAACAAGCTTTTCCTAGCCTGAAAACATGGTGAAAGCTCGCATCATTTTGCTTTGGTTCCTGGCCCAATCCCTATTTCACCCGGTTCTAAGCAGACCGGGCTGCCCGAAAAAGGCGCCCCTTTTTATACCCGTATTTTTGCTACTTTACATCCAGCCGCTTTTGGGGGTATTTCTATCCCTCTACCAGTTCCTCCGGCTGGAAATACAGAGCAATCTCCCGGGCAGCGCTGGCCGGAGAGTCAGCCCCATGGATTACGTTTTGTCCTGTCTCCAGGGCATAGTCCCCGCGGATGGTACCGGGAGCGGCCTCCTGGGGATTGGTGGCACCCATGAGCTTCCGCAGCCCCGCGATTACATTGGGCCCCTCCAGCACCATGGCTACCACCGGCCCAGAAGTTATATGCTCGATAAGTTCCGGATAAAAGGGTTTGTCTTTGTGCTCGGCATAATGCTTTTCCGCCATCTCCCGGGTGAGGCGGAGCATCTTTAAAGCTATGATGCGATAACCCTTGCGTTCAATGCGGCTGATAATCTCTCCTACCAGACCGCGGGCCACACCTTCGGGCTTTATCATACTAAAGGTGCGTTCCACTACCATACCCCTTTCAAGCAGAATAACTGATACGTCAGCTTAAGAAGAAGGTCTTTACTATTTTCAGGGTTAGTAGATTTAATACCCAACACAGGTACGGCTCCCGCTGATACCTGGTTGCCCTCGCCGGCGGGAGGCCGGAGGCTATTACGGTTATATTCTTCAATAATAGCTGTGAATTCCTCCGCTTCCAGGGTCTCTTTTTCCATCAAGGCTTTAGCTATGAGATGGAGCTCTTCCATATGCTCCTTGAGCATCTTTTGCGCCCGGTTATAGCATTCATCAATAATGCGCCGGGCTTCTTTGTCGATGGAGTAGGCCACAGCTTCGCTGTAATTGCGATCACGGGCAATGTCGCGTCCCAGGAAAACCGTCTCCTGTTTACGGCCAAAAGTCAAAGGTCCGAGCTCTTCCGACATGCCAAACTCTGTAATCATCTTGCGCACCAGCTCTGTAGCCCGCTCTAGATCATTCTGGGCGCCCGTGCTGATCTCGCCTAGCACTAGTTCTTCCGCCACCCGGCCGCCCAAGAGCATGGTAACCTGGTCAATTATTTGGGACTTGGTCATATAGCGCCGGTCTTCCTTGGGCAAAAGCAGGGTATACCCTCCGGCCCTGCCCCGCGGAATAATAGAAACTTTATGCAAAGGATCGGTATGGGGCAAGTAATGGCCTAACAAGGCATGACCGGCCTCATGATAAGCCACCAGTCTTTTTTCAAATTCACTGATGACTCGCGACTTCTTTTCGGGTCCCGCAATAACCCTTTCTATAGCCTCTTCCATTTCCTGCATGGTGATCTTCTTTTTGCCCCGGCGCGCGGCCAATAACGCTGCCTCGTTCACCATATTGGCCAGATCGGCCCCGGTAAAGCCGGGGGTTCGCCGGGCCAGCACATCCAGGTCGACGCTGGTATCCAGAGGCTTGCCCCGGACGTGTACTTTGAGTATTTCTTTGCGCCCGTTTATGTCCGGCACATCCACTACGATCTGCCGGTCAAAGCGGCCAGGCCTGAGCAAAGCGGGGTCCAAGATATCCGGCCGGTTGGTAGCGGCTATTATAATGATCCCTTCGTTGGGATTAAACCCGTCCATTTCCACCAAGAGCTGGTTTAAAGTCTGTTCCCGCTCGTCATGTCCGCCTCCCAGACCCGCTCCGCGCTGGCGCCCTACTGCATCTATCTCATCGATAAAGACAATACAAGGAGCATTTTTCTTGGCCTGTTCGAATAGGTCCCGCACCCTGGAGGCGCCTACGCCTACGAACATCTCTACAAAGTCGGAACCGCTTATGCTGAAGAAAGGCACCCCAGCCTCGCCCGCCACTGCCCGGGCCAGTAAAGTCTTCCCCGTGCCCGGCGGCCCGTAGAGGAGTATACCTTTAGGAATCCTGGCTCCCAGCTCATTAAATTTACGGGGATTCTTAAGGAACTCTACTACTTCCTGCAGCTCTTCCTTGGCTTCGTCGGCGCCAGCCACATCGGCAAAGGTAACTTTACGCTTATCATCTGGTGTATGCAAGCGGGCTCGACTCCGGCCAAACTGCATTACGCGGGAACCTCCACCTTGAGTCTGCTGCATCATAAAGAAAACCAGACCCACCAGCAATAGGATAGGTAGGAAGGTTCCCAGAAGGTTAGTCCACCAAGGCGGTTCCGGTGCCGGCAATGTCTTGGTGGGTACACCTTTACTGGCCAACCGGTCAATCAGGGTCGGAGAAGACGGGGCATTGACGGAAAACTTGGTACCGTTCTTCAAGATCCCTGTAATCTTATAAATATCCCTCTCTGGTGTAATAGTTACTTCTTGTACCTGGCCCTGCTCTACCAGCTGATAAAATCGAGTAAAATCTAACTCTTCCACCGCTTTGTCTACCGGTGAAGATATCCTTAAAATAGAAACAGCCAGCAGGACAATCAACAAGTACACGGCCAGGTTCTTAAAAATGCGGTTCAAAGATAGCCCTCCTCTCGCCCTGCCCCTTCATTCATTAGGTATATATTTTAGCATAAGGCAATTATGATTGCAATTTTGTTACGGTTCCAGCGCTTCCAACACCAGATGCAGAGCTTCCCGTGTCGCCGGAGTTATCTTAAAATCCTCAGCTATCCGTACCCCGGCTACCCAAATAATATTTTCTCCACACACTACCACCGGCAACCGTCGTCTTTCGGCTGCAGCAATGTCCGCATCCACAAAAAGATCCTGCAGTTTCTTGCTCCCTTTCATTCCCAGAGGGCGAAAACGGTCTCCCGGCAGCCAATTGCGAGCGATGAGAGGCCCTTTAAGCTTGCCCCAGTCCAGCCAGGCTTCATGGGGGGGAGAAGTAACATCTGTTGGAGGGGGCAACACTTCTGCCCTAATGCTCTTTGCTATTTCCGCTAAATGGGTTACGCCCGGCACTTTTAGGGGGTAGGCAAAAATCAAAGGCGAGGTTTCCTCTTTACGGGAGCGGCCCAAAGTCACTCTCTCTTTTTCCACCCACGCCCTTAAACCTTGGGGTAAGGTCAGGGCTCCAGTCCCCGCCCTCACCATTTCCCGCAAGCCCTCTATATGCTCAAACTCGGCCCCGCCACCCAGGGTCAAAACCAGCTGCCGTAAGATGCGGCGCTGAAGGGCGGCTTTCAAAGCCAGAAAACCTTCCCTATCTATTTTAATAAAATCCTCTCCTTGCTCCACTATTATCGGCGTCAGATTCTGTTGCGCCATTTCCTCCAAAAGTTCGTTTTCTTCGGCTAAAATAGCGGCTGTTCTCGCCAGAGCGAGCACAATACCAGGATTATATTCCCGGGCCAGCAGGGGTAGGAGCTCGTGGCGGATTTTATTTCGCCGGTAGGCTGTATCCAGATTAGTTACGTCGCAGCAGGGTTTTAGTCCCTTTTCCCGGCAATAAGCCTCTATTTCCGCCCGAGTAACAAATAATAAGGGCCTGATAATACCGTCCCGGTGGGGAACCATAGCCTTTAAACCCGTAAGCCCACTGCCCCGCAGCAAATTTAACAGGACAGTTTCGGCCTGGTCGTCAGCCTGGTGGCCCACGGCAATTTTATTAGCCCCTACTGTTTCGGCTACTTCTTGTAAAAAGCGGTAGCGCACTTCCCGCGCTGCCTCTTCCAGCGAGAGTTTATGTTTTCTCTGGTAGGCCCGCACATCCCGGGCGGCAATGGTGGCCGGCAATCCCCAGCTATCTGCCAGCTCGCGTACAAAAGCCGCCTCCTGGGCGGCTGTGTCTTCCCGCAAAAGGTGGTTAAGATGGGCTACGTGAAGGCAGACACCATACTCCCCTTGAAGGAGCACCAAGCAATGAAGTAGTGTAAGGGAATCCGGCCCGCCGGACACCCCTACCACTACTTTGTCACCTCTGGTCAACAGGCCATATCTATTTATGGTCTGGCGGACACGATCCAAAACCGACTCCATTCGTACGCCTTCCCAGCCTGTCTGCTTCTACCCCTTTATTTCGGCATGACGAGCTTTTTTCCTGCTGCTTGTGAAGTTTTTTCCTACTCCATCCCGCTTTATGTCTTAACTAATCCGGTCCAGGCGAGCCACAGCTACCAGCATGTCGTCCATGGGGGAACCGCCGGCCAGGGCAATAGCCTGTTTGAGCAGGCGTTCGGCCAGCTTTTGGGGTTCAGATTCTGTAGTCCGCTTCAACGCCGCCACCAGCCACTTATCCTTTTCCGCCAGGTCCCTATGCGCTTCTAATAGGCCATCGCTCACCATTACCAGCACATCCCCGGGTTGTATCTCTTCCTGGACCATTTCAATGGGGATATTTTCCAAAATACCTACCGGTAAAGATTGGGGCTTAATAGTTAATAGTCTATTACCTCTTACCAGGAAACTTGGGCAAGCCCCTAGTTTGGTAAATTCTCCCTGGCCCTCTACCAGATCAAGAACAGCCACATCTAGGGTGGCAAAACTTTCGGTTGAAGAACGCAAAAGGAGGACCATATTTACTAAACGTAAGGCCAGTTCACGGGGGAAGCCCGCAGATAACAATTCTTTCACCAGTTCCACGGCTGTCCGGCTCTCCATCCGCGCCTCCCGGCCCGCACCCATGCCATCGCTTAAAACCAATAAGTACCTGCCTCCCTCCAATGGAGCGGCCAGGAAGGAATCGCCACAGGCGAAATCTTGTTGACGAGCGCAAGAAGCAAAACCTATTTCCACTGCCAGCAGGGGTTCTTTAGTATATTCTTCGCGAGTGGCAGAAGTTTCTGAAGCATACTCCTTCAGCAGATTGCCCAAAGCTTGAAATTGGCTGGCCAGCAAGGAAGCCAGGCTAGAAACGGTCTTTTCCGGGTGCAGTTTTAGGGCCTGTGCTCCCAGCGCCGCCAGCAGTTCTCTCCCCCGTCCGCACCGCCCTTGTAACCAATCAGGGAGGTCGGCAGTTACCAAGCTGCCTTTTTCTCTCCTTAGTAGCAAGTCCTTAAGAGCAGCCGTTAACTTGTCTCCATCCAGCTCCCAGCATACCTTATTAGCCGGGCATCCCTCGCAAACCAAACGGGCTACCTGGCGTATAGCCATACTGGTACTGCCGGTACTAGCCTCCCCTGTCGTTTCTAGACTCTCTCCCACGCGTTTAAGAGCAGCGGCTACCTGCTGCCACCGTGAAAGGGCAGGGCTTGTTTTCCCCCCACGTACTTCCTTGCTTAAAAAAGCAGGAAAGAGCTTAAGCCACCTGGCTGGCAAAAGAAGGGCCAGCAGGGCAACAACACTGCTCTCCTTTAAAGCCAAATTGGCTCCCTCGGCTCCCAGGAAATAGCTCGAAAGCAACAGGTGGGCCAGGACAAAACCTCCCACCACACCGAGTTTGCCCAAGCTGTAAAAAGCACCCGCCGTTAGCCCTACTAGAGCCAGTAAACCTGCTAAAGCCGGGGCCGTCAGGGTGGTCAAACTGGGCAGAAAACCGAGCACGGCACCCATAGCTGCTCCGGACCCGGCACCGCCCACCAGGGCGGCCAGCAATATAAAGAACCGGCCCACTAAGCTCTGGAGGGACATGCCGGCTAGATGCCACCCTTCCAAGCCCAACAAAAGGCCCAAGGCAAAAAGGCTTAAGCCCAGCAATTGTTCTTCCCGGTGCCTGGTCACCTCTGTCTCCAGCCAGGCCAGGGCCAAGCCCCCCGCCAGGACAGCTTCAAAAAGGAGAAGTACCCAGCCGTAAAAGGAAGGTCCCAGGAAGGCCTGTCCTAAACCGCGGGTAAAAATGATTACGGCCGTGCCCAGGGCAGCCACGCTTATGTCCCTCTCCAAGTGCCGAACCTGGTAAATAGAAAAGGTTATTCCCAAAGCCAGGAAAACAGCCAGACGGCTATAACCTGCCAGGCCCTTCAGAGACCATAAAATGCTGGCCGTAGCCGTCAAGACTGCTGGCCAGAGAAGGCGCGGCCGGCGACCGGCTATGGCTATCACTGCCCCCGGACCAAAGGGCATCAACTCCCCCAGAAGAGTTGCCCGGGTTAAGAGAAAAGTGGCCAACAGCAGGCTTAAGCTGCCCATCCACCCCGTTATCGCAACCCTCGACATGCGCCGAGCACTGTCTGCCAATATATACCACCACCTTCAATACTCCTGGGCAAAATTATATCCCAGGCGGGGGTGCAATCTTTGTCGCCTTGGGAGAGGGGGGAAAGACAACTTTTCGACACAAAATAAAAAATCCCACCTCTCGGTGGGTTAAACTTGTATGGTGACCCGTGGGGGATTCGAACCCCCGTTCCCGGCTTGAAAGACCGGTGTCTTAACCCCTTGACTAACGGGCCATGGACCATAAAAATGGTAGCGGTGGTAGGACTCGAACCTACGACACAGCGGGTATGAACCGCTTGCTCTGACCAGCTGAGCTACACCGCCACCCGCGTTTATAATTATGCCCAAAACCCGCTTTGTTGTCAAGAGGCCGCACTTCTGCAGAATTCTTAAAGAAAAAACTTAAAACAGCCCGCGGCCTCTTCAGAGCAATCCCTTCTCTTTCAGATATTCCTTAGCTACGTCTGCAGGTTCCCTCTGCTCCACATCTACCTTGGCGTTGAGCTTGGCTATGGTTTCTTCAGTGAAAGAACCGATAAGCGGGGCTATAACTTCTTCGATTTTGGGATATTTCTTCAATACATCTTCTTTAACAAAAAGAACGGCATCATAGGGCGGGAAAAATTTAAGATCGTCTTCCAGCACTACCAGATCGTAAGCAGCAATGCGGCCGTCGGTAGAATAGGCCACAGCCGCATCCACATCGCCAGATTTCAAAGCCTGGTACATGAGATCATAAGCCATACCCACTACCCTTTTAAAGGAAAAGCCGTAAGCCTTGGCCAGCTCAGCCCAACCATCGCCTTTGCGTTCCTGGAAAGTGGGATCAGTGGCTATAGTCATATTCTTAGAGTGAGGTGCCAGGTCGCTGGCTTTTTTAAGCCCTAGCTTTTCGGCGGTTTCCCGACGGACCGCCAGGGCATAGGTGTTATTAAAGCCAAAAGGCTCAAAAACCTTCACCTGGAACTTCTCCTGGAACTTGTCGCGTACATATTCATAGACTTTCTTACGATCTTTCCATTCCGGTGTTACTTCCATCCCCAATATCCCGGTAAACTGGGTTCCGGTATAGCTTATATACATCTGGACGTCTCCTGTCTCTAGGGCCTGGTGCACGGCTGTGGAACCCTGAAAATTGCGCTTATGATCTACGCTAAGACTGAGTTTAGCTTCCAAGAGCTGTTTGATCATTTCGGCCAGTATTTGGGGTTCAGCGAAGTTTTGAGTTGCAATTACAATTTTGCTTGCAGTTTGAGTAGTGGCGGTACTTCCCCCGTCTTTCTGGCCACAACCTGTGAGGAGCAGCCCGGATACTAAAGCGAGAGCACCTGCTATACTTATTAATTTTCCTATGGTTCTCAATAAGATCGTCCTCCTTTAAACAATTTTTTACGCTGGATTACCCCCATTTTGGTTCTACATGACTGCCTTTTACAATTTTAGGCCCCGTGGCGTAAGCCAGTTCTCCACTTTGCCCAGGATAAAGTCCAACAAGAGAGCCATGGCTGCCGCAGGAATAGCTCCCAACAGGGTTAAGTTATTGTTGGCCATCCCCAGACCGGTCATAATGAAATCTCCCAGGCCGCCACCACCTACAAAAGCAGCCAGGGTAGCCAGGCCGACACAGATGACAGCCGCTGTACGGATTCCGGCCATAATAACGGAGAAGGCCAACGGAAGTTCTACCATAATAAGGATCTGTATTCCTGTCATCCCCATGCCCCTGGCCGCCTCCAGGATGCCGCTATCCACATTTTTTATTCCTGTATAGGTATTGCGTAAGATGGGCAAGAGGGAGTACAGGAAAAGGGCAATAATGGCCGGCTTGTTTCCGATGCCTGCACCCAGAGCGATGAGTATGGCCAGCATGGCTAGGCTGGGGACGGTCTGCATTAAGTTGGCAAAAGCCAGGGAAGGGGCCTGCACCCATTTGAAACGAGAGGCCAGAATACCTAGAGGAATGGCCACCACAGCCGCCAGAAATACGGGCAGCACCACCAGAAGCAGAAAATGTTCCCGGGTGAGGTCCCAAAACTTGGAGCTGCGTTCCAGGTAGGTATGCCACAGGCTACCCAGGGTAACTTCCATTTTGTTCTCCCCCTTTCATTTCTACAGTGTCCGTTGGCCACAAAACATCTACAAAGGTGCTGACCAGACTGGCATTGGTGAGCAACCCTTTTAAGCGGCCCTCTTCGTCCACCACGGGAAGCAGCCCGTACTTGCTTCTGGTCATAAGACGGGCGGCGGTTAAAACCGATACCTCGGGAGTTACTGTGTCCGAGACCAGCTCCATAAGCTCTTGAACCTTAGGCCTGTTGCCTACTGCCTGGATGCCCTTTTGCACACCCCGTGATGTAAGAATCCCTTTCAAAAATCCCTGTTCATCGATTATTAGCAAGCTATTAACCTGGTGCCTCTGCATTCTTTGAAAGGCTTCCGCCGCCCCCATGTCGGGTTTTCCGGTAACCGGACTATCCAGCATTATTTCCCCTACGGAAACCTCTTCGGGATGGCGCAGCAACCTCTTTTTCCCGATAAATTCTTTAACAAAATCATCCGCGGGATTGCGCAAGAGTTCTTCAGGAGAACCTATTTGCACAACTACCCCTTCCCGCATAACTACAATGCGGTCGGCAAGTTTTAAGGCTTCATCCATGTCATGGGTGACAAAGATTATGGTTTTATGGAGGGTATTCTGGAGCTTTTTCAACTCATCTTGGAGCTGCTCCCTGGTAAGGGGATCGAGGGCGCCGAAGGGTTCGTCCATGAGAATAATATCCGGGTTGGCGGCCAGGGCTCGTAAAACTCCTATCCGCTGCTGCTGGCCTCCTGAGAGTTCACGGGGATAGCGGTTCCGATATAATTTCGGGTCAAACCCTATCATCTCCAGCAGCTCATCCACCCTTTTTTCTCTTTCTTCTTTGGGTACACCGAGAAGGCGGGGAACCAGGCCTACATTTTGGGCAATAGTCATATGGGGAAAAAGTCCGATTTGCTGGATTACATAACCTATCTGGCGCCTTAGTTTAGCAGGAGGTATTTCGCGGATATCCCTACCGTTTATCAGTATCCTTCCAGACGTGGGTTCTATAAGCCGGTTTACCATTTTCAGAGTAGTTGTCTTGCCGCACCCGCTGGGGCCGATTAAAACTACCAGTTCTCCCCTCTGGATTTCTAGATCTAAGGATTTAACGGCGTATATGCCACCAGGATATGCCTTGCTGACATTTTCAAATTTGACCAACCCCCTCACCTCCCAAAGAACAAAAAAGCCCGAGAAGACCTCTCGGGCAACATGAATAACTCACCACATCACACACAGCCTTCTCTTTCCACGCTTACGAGGTTAGCTGACGGGCGCGGACCGAAAGATAGCCCTACTCCTAAAAAGGAGATTAGCCCCATTTATAAATTGGGTCCCCCGCTCTCCCCTATTACATGGGAGATTCAGCGTTTAAGCTAGATATATTTAGTTTTTCGAATATATTATAACAATTGCTGGGCAAAATTACAAGAACTTATTCCTTCGCCCGGCTTAAAAGGCATAGCCAGGGCTGCCCCAAATCCAAGAAGCCCTCAATATGCCCGTAACTGCCACCCCTTTCTCCTTAAAGGCTTAGGGCCAGGGCATTTAAAAAGCTCACGCCGGACTGTTCCCACCTGGCTGTTGCCAGTCGTGCCTTCCTTCTTAATTCCCAAGTAGCGGCGTAAACGATAAGTGCTGGTACCCACACGCTATTGGCCAGTTCCTTTACCAGCTTGTCCTTCACCATTCCTCTCCTCACTTAGCCAGTTTACGCCTTACTGTCGGCCTTGTTCCCAGGATGCCGAAGCAACCGGTTCCTCGGGTAAAACCCACAGGCAATCCTTCTTCAGGGATACTTCCACTGTAAAGCCCACACTTAGCCCCATATCTCGGAAAACATAACTGGGTATCTCCAGTTCCACCGTTTCACCGGAGCCTTCCAGAGTAAGGAATACCAAGTAGCTGCCGTAGCTATCGAAGATGTTGGTGACTCTCGCCGCAAAAACGTTGGCCTGGACTTTGGGGCGCAAGGGGCGCCCTTGGCGAATAATTACCACCTCCCGGGGGCTTATGCCAAAGACTACCCTCTGCCCTTTGGCTATATTGTCCCTCCAGGGCAATTCACAAACAAAACCACGGGAAGTTTTGGCGAGCAAGGAAACACCCGGGTTGCTATCTATTATGAGGCCGGTGAACAAATTGCGGCCCGCAAAAAGCCTGGCCACTCCCAGAGTAGCCGGGCGATAATACACTTCTTCCCGCGTTCCCACCTGTTGCAATTTCCCTTCCAGCATTACACCCAGAATATCGGCCAGCAAAAAAGCTTCCTGCAAGTCATGGGTAACATGAATAACCGTGGTCTGTAAAGTATTAAATACTTCTTTGAGGTAAAGCACCAGCTTTCTCCGGATAAAGCTGTCCAAAGCAGAAAAAGGCTCGTCCAGCAAAATAACAGAAGGCTCTACCAGCAAAGCCCGGGCCAGGGCCACCCTCTGTTTCTCGCCGCCGCTTAAATTCACAGGGGATGGCCTGTCCAGCAAGTGTTCAATCTTGAGGAGCTCGGCGAGCTCTTTCGCTTTAGCTTGTGCCTGGTGGAAAGGAAGCTTGCGCGCCCGGGCGCCGAATAAAATATTGTCCATTACGGACAGATGGGGGAACAGGGCCAGGTTTTGAGGTATATAGCCGATCTTCCTTTCTTCGGGCAAGGCCCGGGTAATATCGCGCCCCTCAAGGGTAATAGAGCCCTTCCGCACCCGGTGAACGCCAGCAATAGTGTCCAAAAGGATGGTTTTTCCCGAACCGGAAGGACCTACAATAACCAGGCATTTTCCCCGTTCAACTTGAAAAGATATATCTTGTATGCGGAACCCCTGTACTTCTACTTCTACACCAGACAAGCTTAGCATTACGCATAGGCTCCTTTTCCTCTGTTAAGGTAGCGTACCAGCAATAATACCAGGCAGGATATGAGCAGGAGAATCCATATCAACACTATGGCCTTTTCTATCTTTACGCTGGCTAAATTTAAGTATATGGCTATGGGAAGAGTTTCTGTCTTAAATTTAGTGGCACCGGCCAGGGTGACCGTAGCACCGAATTCGCCCAGGGCTCGCGCCCAGGCCAGGATAAAAGCCGAAAGTATACCGGGCCGCGCCATGGGCAAAGTTACCCGCCAGAAAGCTCCCTGTTGGCTTTCCCCCAGAAGGCGCGCTGCTACTTCATAGTGGGGATCAATCCCATCGAACACCGTTTTGATCAGGCGTATGGCCAGGGCTAAAGTAATGGTGGTCTGAGCCACTATAATACCGGCTACACTGAAGACTACCTGTATCAAGTATCTCTGGAGCCAGAGACCTAAGGGCAAATTGAAAAAAATAAGCAGTACAGCTCCCAAGGCCACGGGCGAGATGGCGGTGGGTAAATCCAGAAGAGTGTCGATCAGAGTTTTACCCCGAAAATTGGCCCGGGATAAAAAATAAGCTATAGGAGTGCCCAAAAACACGGCTAGACCAGCAGAGATAACCGAAGTCTTGAGGGAGAGGGTGATAGCAAACAATATTTCCCTGTCCTGGAGGCTCTCCAGCAAGACTCCCAGGTTTAAATAGGGTATCTGGGCCGCAAAGAGCAGCAAAATATATGCTATAACGATACCCAAAATGCCCGCTGCTGCTATACTAAAAGTATCCATCTTTCTCATGGATCGGCCTTTTCACCTTTACCATTGGGACTGCAAACGATACTCCCCTCCTACCGGAGCCCGGGGAGCCAATTTGCGCGCTTCTTCTTCTGTAGTTAAGTAGCCCCATTTTTTAAAAATGCTTTTGCCTTCATCTGAAGTCAAATAATCTATAAACTGCTGGGCAAGGTCTCTCTTGGCAGTGTAATTAGAAATAGCCACGGGGATATAACCAATTCTCGCCACTTTCTCCGGGGGCAAGTAGATGGTTTCAATTTTATCCGGGTCCCAGGAAGCAAAAACTTCCCAGCCCAGTACCGCATCTACCTGCCTTAATGCTACCAGGTTGGCCACCTTTTCGCAACTCTCTGCATAAGTAACAATATTTTTCTTAACTTGGCTGTCCAGGCCAGCCTTTTCCAATATTTCCGCTGCGTAAAGGCCTACGCATACCGTATCCGGCCGGGCCAGGCCTACTTTTACTCCTGGCTTAGCCAGATCTTCTAGCTCTCGGATATTCTTGGGGTTGCCCTTAGGAACATTAATAGCGGGAACTAAGTACACTACTATCCTTTCCGTCTCCGCTGCCACTACTCCTTCTTTCTTGGCTAGCTCCATAAAATCAGAAGATCCCGGCAGGTAAATGTCCCCTTGCTTGCTCAGTTTCATCTGGGTTAAAACCGTTCCAGAACCTCCAAAAGTAAGGTTTACTTTTATGCCCGTCCGGGCCTCAAACTGCGCGGCAATTTCTTCTAAAGGCGGCTTGCTGGCCGCCCCGGCAAATACTTTAATCTCCCGCCCGGAAGGTGAATCCTTATCCTTGCCGCCGGAGCAACCTGTCACCAGTATGCCCGCGAAGAGTAACACTATCCATACCCACCGCCTGCTCTTCACTATCCAATCCCCCTGAGGTTATTAAAATAAAAACCCCGGCTCGCAAAGGATACCGGGGTCTCGTCCACCCAGCTTATTTTCTCCTTTCCGAGCAAAGGGAGGCACGCCCGTTTCCAGGCATACCCCGTGGGCTAATGATTTAGCCCAGGCCGGATGACCGTAGACCTCCATAACTTCGCCTTGGGTCCTTAGGTGCAACCGGCTCGGAGAAAGATTTTTGATTTTATAATATATTATTGCCTTAACGCAGTCAAGAATCTGCAAATTGCCACCTTGGGGACAACCTAACACCAACCAATATCGAAGGCTAAGAAGAGTCCAACGGTACTAGGCCGCAGTAATTCATAACCAGTTCTACCTGAGGGAAAAAACGAATAGTTTCTCCTAGGGGGTGTTAGGAATGAATCCCCTTATCTTCGCCCTGCTAGGAGCTTTATGCTGGGGTATAGCTCCTGTTTTTGGCAAACTCGCTTTGCTAGAAGTATCTGCCGTAGCCGGGTTGATAGCTCGCACTTTCCTGGCAGGCGGTATAGTAGCTCCCTGGGTGATTTACCGGGGAGGCCTAGGATATCTTTTATCCATACCCTTTAAATCCTGGTGTTTCCTGGCTGCCGAGGCTTTCTTCACCGCTGTAGCCGGCGACCTGGCCTATTACAACGCCTTAAAACGCGGCCAGCCGGGTGAAGTAAATTTAATTGTCGCTTTTGCTCCTTTCATTACTCTCATCCTGTCTGCCCTTTTTTTCGCCGAAAGGGTTGGCTGGAATAAATTAATAGGCGGGATGCTCATTTGTCTGGGAATTGCTCTGGTGAGTTTAGGAGGAAAGTAAGAGACCACCTGCCCAGAGGTGCGGTCCCTTGCGTATGATACGTATTCTTAGCCTGGCAGTTTTTATTATTACAGGATTGTGGCTGGCCTGGCCCTGGCTCCGCTGGACTAAAGGCTGGCAAGGAGCCCTTTTTCTTTCGTCGGGTACTTCTCTGCATAAAACAGACGAAGAATCCTTAGATGATAAAGCCCTGCCCTGGGCCGGAGATAAAACTGTGGAAGAATTTTTGCAAAAGCACAATACTCCTATCCTCGTCGCCTCCTACCATGCCAGTCTACCCGATCCCATCCTTTGGGAGGCATATAATGTGGCTCTGGCGGCTAAAAGGCTCGCCGGCACAGTTCTTAAACCTGGGGAAATCTTCTCCCAGAATAAGCTTTTAGGTCCCTACACTAAAGCCCGGGGTTATCGAGAGGGCCCTATGTTTTCCGGCAATAAAATCGTTCCCAGCGAAGGCGGCGGGGTATGTAAAATTGCCTCGGTCCTGTATAATGTAGCCATCCTAGCCAACCTGGAAATCATTGAGCGCCACCCCCATTCTTTAACTGTGCCCTACGTCCCCCCTGGCCAGGATGCTACTGTTGCTTATGGCTTATATGATTTCCGCTTTCGCAATAACACCAGCGGCCCCCTGGTCATCTGGGCTGACACCGTGGGATATACCCTTTATATTGCCTTTTATGGCCGCGAAAAGCCTCCCAAGGTAACCTGGCATCATGAAGTCCTGGAAAAAATTAAAACCTGGACCGAATATAAATATAATCCCTTCCTACCCCGAGGAACAGAAAAAGTAATCTTCCCCGGTCAAGACGGTATTACTGTGCGCTCCTGGGTGATTATTGAATATCCTGATGGAAAAATTATTCGCAAAGATTTGGGTATCAGCCGCTATCAGCCCAGCCCCCGCCTGGTAGAACGAGGCCCTTGAAGCCCTCAATTGAGCATTAAGCGCGCACCGGTGGCCAAAAGGATCAGGCCCACTGCCTTCCACCAGGTAAAAGGAATCTTATCCAGGCCGAAGAGCCCCCAGTGGTCGATGATCAGCGCCATGGTCACCTGACCTACTATGATAGCTGTGGTGGCCAGAGCTACCCCTACCTTGGGAATGCTGGCCACCACTCCATAAGTGATAAGAACTCCGATTAGTCCTCCCAGAAGCAGATACCAGGGAGCTTGGATGATTCTCGTTAAGCTCCCGGGGCTGAGAGGGAAAAAGAGCAAAAGGGTTACCGCTATGGTAGCTGTAAGATGCACTACTAAAGTGGCCTGAAGAAGGCCGGTGATTTTAGCCAAAGCGGAATTGAGGGAACCCTGGACAGCCATGGCCACCCCGGATATAAGGGCTAAAAGGAGGGCAAAAAACATTAAAATTGCTCCTTTATTAATCGAGTTCCTTTAGTTTAGTATAACCTCTGCGGGCTTGGACCTTACACTACATACATAGGAAATGCTTTTTTAAGGTCACAATATAAGGTGAAGTCTCGAGGATTTGCCCAGGAAGGAGAAAGAAGGGTGCGCCTTTGTCGTTTTATTGCCCTTTCGCTGCTGATACTTATATTTTTACCGCATGCTGCTGTCTTGGCCTATAACCGCTGTAACTGCGACGGAGATAACCGCACTCTTAGGTTAACCGACCCGCCTCTGGAGGGGCAAGATGTAACAGAACTGCAATTACTCCTAGCCCGACTGGGCTATTATTTTGGCCCGCCTACCGGGATCTATGACCGGATGACTTTCCGGGCAGTTATCAATTTTCAGCGTAGCCAGGGGCTTGTGCCTTCCGGGGAAGTAAACCCTATTACCTGGCAGGCTTTAGGGGCTAAGCCTAAGCACGTAACCCAAACCAAACCCCCGGAACCGCCTCCCGGCAGCAGTATAAAAATCCTGGTGGATACCGATAGATTAATCCTCCAGCTCCTTGTCGACGGTCAGATCTTCCGGCAATATCCCATTGCCATCGGTAAATATACTACCCCTTCCCCGGTGGGGGAATGGAAAATAATCGATAAAGCTTATGAAAGCGGAGGGCCCCTGGGCACCCGGTGGATGGGCCTCAACGTCCCTTGGGGAAACTATGGCATTCATGGTACCAACCGCCCTTGGACCATTGGCTGGGCTGCTTCGGCCGGGTGTTTCCGCATGCGTAACGAAGATATCGAAGAGATCTTCCCCTGGATTCCCCTAGGGACACCGGTAATAGTTAAGGGCCCCAGGGTAACACCCAGGGGGCCCTTACAGCCGGGCACTACTTCGCCCGAAGTGGTAACTCTACAGGCCCGTTTGCGGGAAAAAGGTTTTTATCTTTTCGGCCCTACTGATGGTTATTATGGCCAGATGACTACTTTGGCGGTGAAGCAATTTCAGCTTATGCAAGGTTTAAAGCCGACCGGCGTAGCCAACCGCGAAACTCTAGAGGCATTAGGCTTTGAGGTGCCGGCTTCCCCCTAGGTTAGCATCCGCCGTTAGCACCGCTTCCTATCGCGCTAAGGTATTAAGCGGACATGTTCTCCATTCCGCGCCACTCTCGCTTAAAAAGCGCCACCAGCCTTAAGTTAATCTCTTCATTAGCCGCTATCCTTTTAGCCTCCACCGGCCCCAGGACAACCGAGGAAGGACAAATTTCTCCGCATACATCCATGCCTATTATTCGGGCCTTTTGCCTTAAGGAGCTTAAGAAGGCAAAAATTTGAGGTATGGCCAGCTTGCCCTGGTCCCAGTTTGTCCAGGCGAAGGGAGAGGCTAATACATCCTTATCGAGGGAAATATACACTTCCTGGCCCGCCAGCTTCTCGGATATAGCTCTAGCTGCTCGGCCAAAAGCAAAATAAGGGTACATTTCCAGCTTGCCAACTTCCTCAGCCGGCAAGGCCGCTGGGCTGTCGGATTTAAGGCCCAGGATATAGACCACCTGCACCTGGGGCAAAGCCAGGGCTTCACGTAACCAGGAACCACAGGTGACCACACCTGGAAGGGCCGGGTACATATCCATATGCCAGTCCAGGACCACTAAATTAAATTTTACCGTTATGCTCTTAAGTAAAGCCAAACTCAAGTGATGGTAATCGCCGCTGCCCAAGAAGACCAGGCCCTGCGAGGCCCCAGAGAGCTTTCAGCCTAATTTGTCCAAGCGTTCACGAGCGGTCATAAGACGCAAATTGCCTACAGTAGTTAAGTCCAGCAGGCCGTCTTTGGCCTTCAGCAATCTTTTCTGGTAAAGGAGCGAACCATCCGTGTTGACCAACCACACCTTCATTCGGTTTCGCACCCCTTTTTGATTTAATAATTACTCCACTATTACGGGCACAAACTTGAAATCCACGGTATCTACCAGGCCCCGGTTAGTGAGGCGCAGCTCCGGTATAACCGGTAAGGAAAGAAAAGCCATGGTCATGAAAGGCGACACGAGTTTACAGCCCAGTTCCCGCGACATCTTTAGCACTTCCTCTACTTGTTTGGCTACTACTTCCACCGGCTGGTCGGACATAAGGCCAGCTATAGCCAGGGGAAGAAGCGCCAAGATCTTGCCGTCCCCTACTACCACCATACCCCCACCGCATTCCGCCAGGGTATTGCCCGCCAGAGCCATATCTTCATCATTCATGCCCACAATGAGGAGATTGTGGCTGTCGTGGGCTACGGTAGAGGCCACCGCTCCGCTTTTTATACCAAAGCCCCGGACAAAACCCAATCCTATAGTGCCGCTGGCCCGGTGGCGTTCTATCACCGCCACTTTAGCTATATCGCGCTCCGGGGAAGCCTTTAGCTGGCCATCCTGTACTTCCAGCTCAGCGGTAATGTGCCGGGTAAGAATACTTCCCTCAATGGCTTCGATGACGCGCACCTTAACCTTGTCTTTTCCCAGCGGAGCTGCTAGGGTGAAATGGGCTGCGGTCAGGGCTTCCTTTAGATGCACTGAATTCCTGGCCGCGACAGGATAGTTAACCGGAGGCAGTTCTACAGTTAGCTTGCCACCTTCCGCCACTATCTGGCCGGCCACCATAACCTTTTCTACCTTAACAGAGGCCAGGTCGGAAAGGAAGACAATGTCAGCCCACCGCCCCGGGGCAATGCTGCCTAAGTCCTGGGATAATCCGAAGCATTCGGCAGTATTTATAGTGACGGCCTGGAGGGCAGTTATGGGGTTCAGCCCTCTACTTATGGCCCTTCTTAACACATGATCCAGATGCCCCAGGGATAGCAAGGTTTCAGGATGGGTATCATCGGTGACCAAAATGGCCCTGCGGGCATCAATGCGGTTTTCCGTCAAGCTTTTGACCGTCTCGTGGATGTCACGCGCCGCCGAGCCTTCCCGCATCATAGCGTACATGCCCAGCCGCATGCGGGCCAGGGCATCTATAGCCCTGGTGGACTCATGACAACAGCAGATACCGGCCGCCGCATACGCAGGCAAACCTTTTTCCGTCTCCAGCAGGGCATAATGGCCGGTGACCGGCTTCCCCGCTTCTAGGGTAGCTCTGATTTCGCCATGAACGGCCTCATCCCCGTTAAGGACGCCCGGGAAGTTCATCATCTCTCCCAGGCCGATTATATTGTCCCATTGCATGGCCGTGGCTACTTCTTCCGGACCAAAAGACGCTCCGGCATCTTCCAGGCCGGGAGCGGCCGGGACGCAGGAGGGCATGGTAGCATACACCCTTAGAGGAAGGCTCCGTCCTTCTTCCAACATCATTTTAACACCTTCCAGGCCCAGGACATTGGCTATTTCGTGAGGGTCCATAAAAATGGTGGTGGTACCATGGGGTAAAACGGCCCGGGCAAACTGGGTAACGCTGACCATGCTGCTTTCCACATGGAGGTGTCCGTCCAGGAAACCGGGAGCCAAATAATAGCCCTCGGCTTCAATCACTTTAGTTTCAGGGCCAAGGCAATGGCTCACCTCGCCTACTGTAGCAATACGGCCCTTCTTAATGGCAATATCCCAGTTCAAGATCTCCCCGGTAAACACATTTATAACTTTCCCACCGCGAATTACCACATCGGCTGGAAGCCTTCCGGTAGCGGTAGCTACCAGCTCCTGGGTCATAGCTGCCAAGGGTCTGTTCAACATGTTCCCGCTCCTTTCTTTTACGGGCTATTTAGTGCTATTTAAAGCATAATTTAATTTGTAAAGGTATGTCAATGCGGATGAAGGTCCCTTTAGTAGGTCTAATTTTAAAATTCTTACAGGCCTGAAGCAGGAATTTTTGTTTAAATAGCAAATAAATAATATTAGTTAAGGACAATTTAACTGTAACTGCTATTTATACCTGTCTTCGTATATCCCCAGTAATATGGTCTGGGGGTCTCTACCAGGCAACCGTAAATTGCCCGGCTACGAAGGCGGGCCTTAAATCAAGGCCCAGCCAGCTAGCCGGGTAAATTATTTTAGAGAAATAATTGCTGGAAGGCAGGTGGTAGCCAAATATGATTGTCTGCTAAATGGGGGAGACTTTAATTAAGGATCAACTTTTGGAAGAGGAGGTCTTTCACTTATGTCCGGGTATGAAGGATTTCTGGAGCGGACTTTTAAGCTAAAGGAAAACAATACCACCGTCCGCACTGAAGTACTGGCCGGTTTTACTACTTTCATGACCATGGCCTACATCATATTTGTAAATCCAACCATATTGAGCAACACTGGTATGGATTTTGGCGCAGTACTGGTAGCTACCATACTGGCCAGCGCGGTAGGTACTTTAATCATGGCCTTTTTGGCCAATTATCCCATTGCCATAGCTCCGGGCATGGGGTTAAATGCTTTCTTTGCTTTTACCATCGTCAAGCAAATGGGTTATCCCTGGGAAGCAGCTCTTGCTGCTGTGTTCATGAGCGGTGTTATTTTCATCATCTTGACCTTAACCAAGGCTCGGGAAGCCATTGTCAACTCCATTCCTCTCTCCCTAAAACTGGCTATCAGCGCCGGTATAGGCCTCTTCATAGCCCTCATCGGCCTACAGAGCGCAGGTATAGTAGTATCCAATCCTGATACCTTAGTAAAGCTAGGCAACCTCCACCAACCCTCGGTATTGCTGGCCATCGTGGGACTTATCATTACCTCTGCGCTGGTAGCCCTGCGCATCAAGGGAGCCCTTTTGTTGGGTATCCTCATCACCACCCTGTTGGGCATACCTCTGGGGATTACTAAAGTAGAAGGTTTGAAAATATTGAGCCTCCCGCCCAGCCTCTCCCCCACTTTCGGAGCTTTCAGCCGCGGCTTGGGCAATCTCCTGGCAGCAGGAATCATACCTGTAATCTTTACCCTAACTTTCGTGGACCTCTTCGATACCCTGGGGACTCTGATCGGGGTTAGCAGCAAGGCAGGGCTCTTGGATGAAAGGGGTCACCTACCTCGGGCAGGGCAGGCCTTGATGTCCGATGCCATTGCCACCACGGTAGGTGCCATATTGGGAACCAGTACCTGCGTGGCCTACATCGAAAGCGCTTCAGGGGTAGCGGAAGGTGGGCGGACCGGTTTAACCGCCCTGGTAGTGGCTTTGCTTTTTCTAGCGTCCCTGTTCTTCTCTCCCCTAGTGGGCATGGTCCCGGCGGTGGCCACGGCGCCGGTGCTGATTATTGTAGGCATTTTCATGATGGAACCCATAATGAAAATCGATTTTAGCAATTTCCTGGAAGCAGCTCCGGCCTTTTTGACCATAGCTATAATGCCCTTTACTTATGATATAGCCGAGGGCATCGTATGGGGCGTGTTAGCTTACGTATTCTTACACTTGATCACCGGTAACACCAGAAAGATCAGCGTCACCATGTGGGTCCTGGCCGTACTGTTCGTTATCCGCTTCTTCATTTAAAGGCACAAAGTAGTCGGAGCAGCAAATTAAAATAGCGCGAGAGGTGGCCGGTATCTATGATACCTACCACCTCTCATTGTTATCCCGATGTCCGCCTGCCGGGGCTACTTGTTGCCAAACTCTTAAAACGCCTTTAACCGCCCGCCGGGCGTTGCTCACTAGCATAGAAATGTCCCGGAGGGTGGCTTCCTCTACATGTACTCCCGCTATCACTACTACAGGTACCCGGGACCGGGCAGCCAACAGCAGGGCTGCCGGTCGCGCTAACTCGTCGTCCTTATGGCCCACTACGGCTAAGACAGAAGCAGTAGCGCTGATCTTACCTTTTTGCCTTAAACTAGGCCGGGGTATGGCTAAGGCTACAGCACCCACGTGGGGCTTTTCTCCTCCGAAGAGGTGGGCCACCAGGCCTTCCCCCACAGGAAAGAGGCGGCAGGAAACACGGTGTCTCCCGTGGCCTGCCCAGTAGGTGATCACGGCTTTTCACCGCCCCAACGCTGGTATAAATTGTGTTCTAAGCCTAACTGGTCTAAAATACGGCCTACCAAATGGTCTATCATGTCCTCCAGGGAACGGGGATGGTGATAAAAGGCCGGCATGGGTGGCAGGATGACCGCTCCCAGGCGGGCCAGGCGCAGCATATTTTCCAGATGGATGGCGTTTAAAGGGGTTTCCCGGGGTACCAGAATGAGTTTCCGCCCTTCCTTCAAGGTAACATCTGCTGCACGGCTGATTAGGTTTAGGGCCAGACCCTGGGCAATGGTGGCCAGGGTCTTCATGCTGCAAGGTACAATAACCATACCCTGGTGTATAAAAGAACCGCTGGCTATGGCCGCTCCCAGGTCTTCCTCCCGGTAGGATACCGGCGCCAGCCTCCGGACGGCTTCTACCTCCCATTTCGTCTCCACCTCAATGGTCTTTTCGGCCCAGCGGCTTAAAATTAAATGGGTTTCTACCCCTAAGTCTCGTAGCACCTGCAACAGCCGTATACCATAAATAGCCCCCGTGGCTCCGGTCATGGCTACCACTAATCTCATAGCCGTGATTCCTCTCCTGCTGCTACTAAAAGCAGGCCCCAAAGCAGATCGGCCTCGCTTATAGTTAAAGTTTGGGCTCCTAAACCTCTTAAAACTGCTTCTATGATGGTAACTCCGGCGACAATGATGTCGGCCCTTTCCGGTTGAAGCCCGGCAAGTTTGCGGCGCTCCTCCAGGGGTAAAGCAGTTAACAAGTCCAGCCAGTGAGTCACTCGTTCCCGGCTTAAGACAAAACCGTGAACCAGCTCCGGCCGATATTCTATTAAGCCTTGTTCCAGGGCGGCCAGGGTGGTGGCCGTCCCGCCGGTAGCTACCACTTCTCCCCAGCCTTTCGTTTTTATTTCCTCTAGCACCGGCTCCAAAAGGTGGTCTATGGCCACCTTGGTCATACCCGCTTCTGTGCAGCGTACTGCGCCCAGCGGGACACTGCGCAAGATTAAGCCTTCCCCTTCTTCCCAGCTGAATTCAGTGCTGCCACCGCCTACATCTACTACTACCAAATCCGGTGTCCTCGACTTTAGGCCTGCTTTAACCCCTCTATAGGTAAGGTAGGCTTCTGCTTCCCCGCTGATTATTTTTACTCGGATACCAGCAACCTCTTCTAAGCCCCGGATAAGCAGGTCAGCATTGCTGGCCTCCCTGGCAGCACTGGTAGCCACGGCTGCTATTCCGGCCACGGGAAAGGCGCGGGCCACGGCTACCAGCTCCTTAGTCCCTTCCAAGGTCCGTTCAATTGATTCTGCTGCTAGCCTGCCTTCCTTAAAACCTGCCATAAGCCGGGTGCTTTTAAGCTTTTGCAAGAGGGGGCGCACTTGCCCTTCCTCTACTTCTCCCACCAGCAAACGTACTGAGTTAGAGCCTATGTCTAACGCTGCAAAAGGCATAGCATTTCTCCTGCTGATAAGTGCTGATAAGACATAACAACGGGCACCTTTGAGGTGCCCCAGTTTAAACTTGCTGAAGTTTGCTAGTAGCTGCGAGCGCCCCGCCCTCTGCGCCTGGCTTCTGTCTGTCGCCGCAGGTCCTGGAGCCGCTCGTCGCTTTCCCTCATGAAGCGGGCTAGCTTCTCCTCGAAGGAGCCTTGGGCCCGGGGTTTGAGCGAACGGCGGTTGCTCTCCTGATCGGAAACCGCCCTTTTAATAGAGAGGCCTATTTTCCCCTCCTCATCAATGCGGATCACTTTAACCCGTACACGGTCCTGCACCTTAACATAATCTTTAACATCTTTTACGTAAGTGTTGGCTACTTCCGAAATGTGCACCAACCCTGTAACACCACCTGGCAGTTCAACAAAGGCACCAAACTTGGTAACCCCCGTGACCACCCCTTCTAGGATACTACCCACTTCAATGGTCATAAAAATAGACTTCCCCCTGATTATAAGTGATGAAGTTAATCTCATTATATGCAACTGTTGTGAAAGTTGTCAATATGATATCTCTATCTCTCAGTAATAGTAGCACCTAAAGCCCTCAGCTTATCTACCAGATTTTCGTATCCGCGGTGGATGTGGTGCACACAGCTTACTTCTGTCTCACCTTCGGCCATAAGGCCGGCAATAATTAAAGCAGCCCCGGCCCGCAAATCGGTAGCTTTAACCGAAGCACCGGTGAGCTTTTCCACACCTTTTATTACAGCGCAGTGGCCTTCTACAAAAATTTGGGCCCCCATGCGCTTCAATTCATTCACATGCATGAACCGGTTTTCAAACACAGTCTCTGTAATTACACTACTACCCCTGGCTACGGTCAAAAGGGCCATGAACTGGGCCTGCATGTCCGTGGGAAAGCCTGGATAAGGCATGGTCTTGATGTCGACCGCCCTTAACGGTAGCTCGGAACGGACGCGAATACCACCGTTTTCTTCTGAAAGTATTGCTCCTGCCTCGGTTAATTTGGCCATTACTGCTTTAAGGTGAGTAGGTATTACGTTGTCGATGAGGACATCGCCGCCGGTAGCTACAGCCGCCACCATAAAGGTGCCAGCCTCGATGCGGTCAGGGATAACAGCATGGGTTGTTCCGTGGAGCTCGCGCACGCCATCTATTTTAATTACCCTGGTGCCAGCGCCAGTAACCTTGCCACCCATGGCGTTAATAAAATTGGCTAAATCCACTATCTCCGGCTCACCGGCGGCATTTTCAATAATAGTGGTGCCTTCGGCTAAAGAGGCGGCCATTATGATATTTTCCGTAGCCCCTACGCTGGGGAAATCGAGGTAAATGGGAGCTCCTTTGAGGCGCCGGGCCCGGGCTTTGACCCAGCCGTTTCTAACTTCAATTTCAGCTCCCAAAGCAGCCAGACCCTTAAGGTGTAGGTCGATAGGGCGCGCCCCAATGGCACAACCCCCGGGAAGGGATACCTTCACCTTTCCCGCCCTGGCCAAAAGAGGACCCAGCACTAAAAAAGAAGCCCTCATACGCCGCACATAATCATAAGGGGGTTCCAGTGCTGTTATCCCCTCATTGATTATAGCCAGGGAGTCACCATTACGTTCCACTCGCAATCCTAATTCGCTGACCACACCACACATGGTATCCACATCTGTCAGCCGTGGAACTTCTTCCAACCGGCACTCCCCGTGAGGCAACAGACAGGCAGCGATAATGGGTAAAGCTGCATTTTTAGCACCGCTAATGGTAACCCGGCCCTGCAGCCGGGCTCCTCCTCTCACCAGTATAGTGCTCAATTTATCTTGGCTCCTTCTGCGAGGAAAATTTACAACCATCATTGATTATAGCACAGGTTTTTTAATATTCGCCACCTAAAAGGGGAGAACCTATGTGCAGGTAAGTTATGTTATCCGTGCTATGATAACGCAGGGCCACATTTAGGTTTACACGCCGGCCGGTTACCTCCAGGTGCTGCGGTAAGAGGGGGGTATAGGCGCTCAGGCTGACCATTTCTCCATCTTCTATGCCTTCTAATCTAGTTGCCTCCAGAGCTGCCAGGATGGATTCCGCCCGCCGGCGCCGTTCCTCCTGGGATAGATATCCTGGAATTTGGGCTGTGAGGATATAAGTAAGTCGGTGATCAACCTGGAATTGGCCAAAAACCTTGGCGGCTTGCTGTTCCCATCGGCTTAATAGGTAAGCCACTGCCCCCTCCTTGATCTGACTCTCCCAGTTAATTAAAAGGTAAGTCTCGCCTTCCTCTCCTGGCCCCTTCAGGCTCTGAACAGATAAATAAAGGGAAGTGCCTGGTTCAACTTCTCCTTCCCAGAAACAAGTCCGAAAATTGGTGCTTTGCTCCTTTTTCCAGGTTAAGCCGGGATTTAGTCCCAGGATTTGCGCTGCTTCAGCAGCTATTCCGGAGGCTTGCTCTAAATCCACAAAAGCCTCTTTAACCCTTCCCCAGCTTTCCAGTCTGGCACTTCCGCTCCTCGCCCCAGCGGCCTCTAGGGCTTTTTCCAAAAGTTCAGGTGCTCTGTTTTCTATCCTCTCCTTTAGGATCTGGTCAACCACCTGTGGCCGAGTTTCACCCGAAAAAAGTCCTCTCTCAATAAACCACCCGGAGATAAAGCCCGATATAAGTACTCCACTTACTATAAGCTTTAACTTCAGTGATCTTAATGATTGCCAACGAAACAAGGGACAAGATCCCCCCTTAAAAGCTTTTTCACCTCCTAGTCTTACCAGTTGACCTGCAGTATAATCATAAACCGCTAAAAGCGGCCCTTTATAACCATAACAATTATAGGAGGCAGAGAGGCACGATCATTTAGCCCGGCCTGAGGGGCCGGGCTTGTAAAAATCCAAAACCCTAACTCTTTTCTTCTGCTGCTGCTTTCAGGCGGGCTATGGCGCGCTTCAGGGCGCCCTCCGCCCGGGCTACATCCAGACCGGGCGGCCGCTCTTTCAGCCGCTTTTCCGCCCTTTCTTTGGCCCGCCTGGCCCGCTCCACGTCGATTTCCTCGGCTTTTTCGGCTGTGTCGGCCATAAGTATCACCCGGTCGTCCGCCACCTCCAGGAAACCTCCGCTCACGGCCAGCTTTTTTTCCTCCGCGTTTTGCCGGTAGGTAACTACGCCGGGCACCAAGGGCGTAACCAGAGGGGCATGGCCCGGTAAAATGCCCAAGTAGCCGAGGGCTCCAGGGACGACGACACTGCTAGCCGTAGTGGTAAGGACTACCCTTTCCGGAGTTACTACTTCCAGGTTAAGCGGGCCGCGGTCCACCTTTTCTTTTTCGGCCATTCAAACGTTACCTCCCGGCCTACATCATTTCCTGGGCTTTTTTCACGGCTTCGTCAATGGTACCTACCATATAAAAGGCCTGTTCCGGTAAATTGTCGTGGCGGCCTTCCAGGATTTCCTTAAAGCCCCGGATAGTTTCCTTCAAGGGCACATAGACTCCCGGCCGCCCGGTAAACGCCTCGGCCACATGGAAGGGCTGGGACAGGAACCGCTGGATCTTTCGAGCCCTGGCTACTATGAGTTTATCCTCCTCGGAAAGCTCATCCATACCGAGTATGGCAATAATATCCTGCAACTCTTTGTAGCGCTGTAAAACCTGCTGCACTCCCCGAGCTACCCGGTAATGCTCTTCGCCTACAATGCGGGGATCCAGGATGCGAGAAGTAGAATCCAGGGGGTCAACTGCCGGATAAATTCCCAGCTCCGCTATCTGCCGCGAAAGAACGGTAGTAGCATCTAAGTGGGCAAAGGTGGTGGCCGGTGCAGGGTCTGTTAAGTCGTCAGCAGGGACGTAAATAGCCTGTACCGAAGTAATGGACCCTTTTTTAGTGGAAGTAATGCGCTCCTGTAGAGCTCCCATCTCCGTGGCCAGGGTAGGCTGGTAACCCACCGCGGAAGGCATGCGGCCTAAAAGGGCCGATACCTCGGAACCGGCCTGGACAAAGCGGAAAATATTATCGATAAAGAGGAGAACATCCTGGCCTTCCTCATCGCGGAAATACTCGGCCATAGTTAACCCTGTTAGCCCAACCCGGAGGCGGGCTCCAGGCGGCTCGTTCATCTGGCCGAAAACCAGTACTGTTTTATCCAGCACTCCGGCTTCTTTCATCTCTAGCCACAGGTCGTTGCCCTCGCGGGTCCGCTCTCCCACTCCCGCAAAGACCGAAAAACCGCCGTGTTCGTAGGCGATATTGCGGATGAGCTCCATTATAATGACTGTTTTACCCACACCAGCTCCACCGAAAAGACCTATCTTGCCGCCCTTGGCATACGGGGCCAGCAAGTCCACCACTTTAATACCCGTCTCCAGGATCTCGGTGGATGGCTCTTGTTCTTCAAAGGAGGGCGCCGGCCGGTGGATGGGAAGCCGGGCTTCTGCCTCCACGGGACCCAGGTTGTCGATAGGCTCGCCCAGGACATTGAATATGCGTCCCAGGGTACCGCGGCCTACAGGGACGGTAATGGGCTGGCCCGTATCCACTGCTTGCATTCCCCGCTGCAGGCCATCGGTGGAGGCCAGAGCTACGCAGCGCACCGTATTATTACCCAAGTGCTGCATGGCCTCCATGGTGAGGTTGATGCGGCCATCCTCCGTCTTTACAATAATCGCGTTTAAAAGGTCGGGCAGTTGATGGGGAAACTCTACATCCACCACGGGCCCGATAACCTGAACTACTCGTCCTATGTTCAACACTTTCACCTCACTTTATTGAAACAGCACCGGATATCTTCCAATGCTTAAGAGCAGGAAGCCTACTGCAGGGCATCAGCCCCGGCCACAACTTCCAAGATTTCCCTAGTAATGGCTGCCTGGCGGACGCGGTTAAAGGAAAGGGTTAACTTATCGATCATCTCCGCCGCGTTTTCCGTAGCGTTATCCATGGCTGTCATGCGGGCGCCATGTTCGCTGGCCTTGGCTTCCAGAAGCGCCCGGTAGACCTGGACCTCACAATACCGGGGCAAAAGCACACCCAGCACTTCTTTTTTCGCCGGCTCATAAATATATTCTCGCTCCTCTCTCTTTTCGCTCCGGGGAGGAGCAATGGGGAGGAGCTTATCTACCTGGGGTACCTGCCGGAGGGCTGAATAGAAACGGCTGTAAATGAGATAAACCTCATCCAGGGAACCTTCCAGGAAAAGCCGTATGAGCTCCCGCGCTATTTCCCTGGCCAGGCCCAAATCCGGGGCATCGCCGACATTGATATATTCCCGCAAGATTTCGGCTCCGCGTCGCAGGAAGTAATCTCGCCCCTTGCGTCCTACCGTAATTAAAGCTGCGGGCCTCTCTTCTTTGGCGAGGCGCTCCTGGGCCAGCCGGATGAGGTTGGCGTTGTAGCCGCCGGCCAGTCCCCGGTCGGCAGTAATTAAAACATATCCGACTTTGCGCACTTCCCGTTCTGCTACCAGCGGTTGTTCATTGGGATCAGCTGTAGCCACGAGATGCCCAATGACTTCTGAAAGCTTATTGGCATAGGGGCGGCCAGCAGTCACTCTGTCCTGGATTTTGCGCAGTTTCGCCGCCGCCACCATTTTCATGGCCCGGGTAATTTGCTGGGTACTTTTGATGCTCCTGATACGGCGCTTGAGATCCCGCATGGTGGGCATAAGGTCTCACCCCCTTCGGGCGATGCCCTCTAAGCCTCGTTCTGCCTCATGATGCTGCAAAGATACCCTTGAATTCATTAATGGCTTCCTTCAATTTGTTTTCCAGTTCCGGGGTTATCTCTTTCTTCTCCCGGATCCCGGACAGAATCTCCGGGCGCTGGGAGCGAAGATAGCGAAGAAATTCAGCCTCAAAGGGGCGCACCCTCTCCACCGGCAGATCGTCCAGGTACCCGTTGACTGCCGTATAGATTACCGCCACCTGTTCCTCTACCGGCATGGGCTGGTACTGGTCTTGCTTGAGGATTTCTACCATGCGCTCGCCGCGGGCCAATCTGGCTTGGGTAGCTTTGTCCAAATCCGAGCCGAACTGGGCAAAGGCCGCCAGCTCGCGATACTGGGCCAAGTCCAGGCGCAACCGGCCCGCCACCTGTTTCATGGCTTTAATCTGGGCAGCACCGCCCACACGGGAAACCGAGAGACCTACGTTGATGGCCGGGCGCACACCTGCATAAAAGAGGTCGGACTCCAAATAAATCTGGCCGTCGGTTATGGAGATAACGTTGGTAGGAATATAGGCCGAAACGTCTCCGGCCTGGGTCTCGATAATGGGCAAGGCTGTAAGGGACCCTCCGCCCATTTCGTCGGAAAGGCGCGCCGCCCTCTCTAACAACCGGGAGTGGAGGTAGAAAACATCTCCCGGATAGGCTTCCCGCCCCGGTGGCCGGCGCAAAAGCAGGGAGAGCTCGCGGTAAGCAGCCGCGTGCTTGGAAAGATCGTCGTAAATACAGAGCACATCACGGCGCTGTTCGTACATGAAATATTCTCCCATGGCACAGCCAGCATAAGGCGCAATATAGAGAAGGGGAGCAGGTTCGCTAGCTGTAGCCGATACTACTATGGTATAATCCATGGCCCCTGCTTCTTCCAAGCGCCGTACTACGCCGGCCACGGTAGAAGCCTTTTGTCCTATGGCCACGTAGATGCATATTACATTCTGGTCTTTCTGGTTGATAATAGTATCTACGGCAATGGCCGTCTTCCCCGTTTGGCGGTCGCCGATGATTAGCTCCCGCTGGCCGCGGCCAATGGGTATCATGGAATCAATGGCCTTAATTCCCGTCTGCAGAGGGGTGTTAACCGGCCGGCGATAGATAACGCCGGGTGCAGGCGACTCCACCGGACGGAAACGGTCAGTCTTAATGGGGCCTTTACCATCAATGGGCTGGCCTAGGGCATTTACCACCCGGCCGATCAACGCCTCACCCACAGGCACTTCTGTGATCCGGCCGGTGCGCTTTACCCGGTCCCCTTCTTTAATATGGGTATAAGGTCCCAGGATGACGCAACCGACATTATCTTCTTCCAGGTTCAAGACCATCCCATAAATGCCGCCGGGAAATTCCAAAAGCTCCCCGGCCATGGCCCGCTCCAGTCCATAAATACGGGCAATACCGTCGCCCACCTGGGTAACAATACCTACTTCGGCTATCTCCACCTCAGCCTGGTACTGTTCGATCTGGCTTTTTAGTATATTGGTAATCTCATCCGGACGGATGCTCAAGGGCTCTTCACCTCTCTAACACTTAACCTCCACACGGCGCAGGCGCTCCTTCAAAAGTTCCAGGCGTTTTTTCACACTGGCATCCAGGACGCGGTCACCTACCTGTACCACCATGCCGCCTATAATCTCCTGATTCAAGCGATTATTTAGGCGGACACGCCGCCCCGTCAGCCGGCTCAGGTGTTCTTCTAGGCTATGTGAGACCTCAGCCGAGAGAGGCAAGCTAGTGATTACCTCAGCCTCCAATATTCCTTCAGCTTCGTTTACCAAGTTTTGCAACTGCTCGGCCATTTGGGGCAGCAGGCGCTCCCGCCTTTTCTCCAACACCAGGTAAAGGAAATTTCGCGTTTCCTCTTTTAGTCCCGGAAAAATCTCCACCACCAGTTTCTTTTTCTCTCCTGCCGGTATTAGCTGGTGGTAAAAAAGACGCCGCAGCTTATGATGCGATTCCAGCAGCGCGGCCACTTGATGCAGCTCTTCATTTACTTCGGGGAGCACCCCCCTGTCCCTTGCCACAAGAAAGAGAGCCTGGGCATAGCGCCTGGCAACCTTTAAACTCATTGCAATCTCTCCACTTCCGCCAGAGATTCTTCTAGAAGCCGTTTCTGGTCGTCAGGGGTCAAAGATTTACGAATTATTTTCTTGGCCATCAGGAAGGCCAGGTTAGCCGCTTCATCCCGGATAGCCGCCAGGGCTTTAGCCTTCTCCCCAGCAATCTCCGCCCGTGCCTGTTCCAGGGTGCGGTTAGCCTCTTCTCGGGCCCGTTTTACGATCTCCTCTCGCATCTCTTCTCCCAGCCGGTTAGCCCGCTCGATAATGGCTTGGGCTTCCTGGCGGGCGCCCGCTAGCTGGGTTTCATATTCCTTCAGGAGCCTTTCTGCCTTCTCTTTAGCAACGGCAGCATCCTTAAGGGAACCCTCTATTTTGGCCTCCCGCTCGGCCAGGATTTTGCCCAGAGGTTTATAAAGGAGCACATAAAGGACCCCCATAACTATCAGGAGATCCAGGGCTTGCCACAGAAAAGTCCAGATATTGAAATTAAGAGCTTTAAAAATGGCTTCCAAAAACTAAACCCCCTTTAAAGCGCCTGATGGGCGGGCGAACAAGAAAGCCTTAATCCTTCCCTGTTCGCCCTCCTTGCTTCAATTAAAGCTTGGTCCACATCAGGATGGCAATAACAAAGGAGAAAAGCGTCAGGGCTTCCATGAAAGCCAGGGCCAGGAGCAAAGTAGTCCGAATGTTTCCCGAAGCCTCAGGCTGCCGGGCGATGCCTTCCATGGCACGCGCGGAAGCATTGCCTTGGCCTAAAGCGGAGCCCAACGCCGCCAGGCCGATGGCCAAACCAACACCTATGAAGCCAAGAGCCGTCATATTTTCCCCTCCTTTACTTCGTTATTCCGGCCCCTAGGTCAGTGGCCGTGCAGGAAGTTAGCGATGTAAGTAACAGTTAATAGGGTAAAGACAAAGGCTTGAATAAGGCCCATCACAACCCCCAAAAGCATGATAGGGGTAGGCAGGAGAAAAGGTACTAAAATGAGTAAAATAGTAACTACCATTTCTTCGCCAAACATGTTGCCGAAAAGACGGAGGGAAAGGGAAACGGGTTTGACCAACTCTTCTATAACGTTAAGGGGAAACATAAAAGGAGCGGGCGAGAAGAAATGTTTGATATATCCTTTAAGCCCCTTTTTCCGTATGGCAATCAGCTGCACAATAATAATGGTAGTAACGCCAAAGGCTGCCGTGGTGCTCAAATCCATGGTGGGCGGCTTCATACCGGGTATGAACCAGGAAAGATTTAAAGACAAGATAAAGATGAAAAGCGTAGCTACCAGGGGGAGATACTTCCGGCCTTCCTTCCCTATAGCCTCCTCTAAAAGGCCCAGAATGAACTCCACCACCATCTCCAACACATGCTGCACGCCGCGGGGCATAAATTGCAACCTACGGGTAGCCAGAAAGATACCAATAAAAAGGAGTGCCATGATAATCCAGGTGTTGACCACTGTGGAATAAACCGGAATAGGCCCTATGGAGAAGACTTCATGGGGCCGCACGTGCTCCATAATAGTAGCTAGCTCGTGTATTTTGGCTTCCATAAAGTAAGCCCTCCCTAGAAATGAAATAACCTGCACTCAAATCCTCCGCCATGAAAACAGCAGGGCTTCCATCATGTAGCTTAGCATTTGCAAAATTAGCCCGCTCAAAACACCCAAGAGAAAGGCCGGCCCGCCGAAGGTGGCCAGCAAAAGCATAGCTAAAAACAAGCCCATGCGGATAAGGGCCCGGCGCAAAAAAACATTTTGTGCCTGGCTCGGTGTTAAACCCGCAGCCCCTTCTACTGCTCTGACCAGCCAGCAGTAAAAACCAAGGCTCACTGGCAAAGTCATTAACACTCCTGCACTATAACCCGGCTGCCGGAGCATAAAGCCGACCGCGGCCATTAACAACCCCAGAACTAGCATTCTAACCGCAGTGGCTTTTTCTTCCCCACTCTTCTGCCCGGCCGCAGCAGCTGCCCCTTTATTGCCTTTTCTTTCCCTCGGACCCATTTTCTAAAGCGCTGATCTCCTTCAGTACGCTGTAAAAACCCACTCCTACTCCCAGCAAAATTCCTACCACCATAAGCCATGGGTAGGTACCCAGCTGCCTGTCCACCCAGTTTCCCAGCCAAAAACCCAAAAGTATACTAGCCCCCATGGTGATACCTATGGAAATGGCCAAATTAGCGTATTTCGCGTAGCTCCATAGATCCTTTCGCATATGTATTATTCCCACAAATACATGGTATTCGCGTTTTTTAGGCGAAATCCTCTTAAGTGAAGCTTAAAATTGTGGTTTTTCTCCCATACAGTGGGGAGCAAATTCCGGCGGCCGGGCTATGCTTAAGCCGAAGTAATAGCGTAGGAAACCCCGGATGCGCTTGCAGGCCAGACCATCGCCGTAAGGGTTTATGGCTCTAGCCATTTTGAGGTAGCTCTGGCGGTTCTCCATAAGTTCCCTGACCGCTGCCACAATACGCTCCTTGTTGGTTCCCACTAAGCGCACTGTTCCTGCCTGGACGGCTTCCGGCCGCTCTGTAACTTCGCGGAGCACCAACACCGGCTTACCCAGGGAAGGAGCCTCTTCCTGCAGGCCCCCCGAATCAGTCAAAACCAGATAAGAGCGGGCCATGAGATTGACAAAAGGTTCATAGTCCAAGGGTTCAATAAGGTGAATACCCTGGCAGCCTTTTAAAATTTGCTCAGCCACATTGCGCACCCTCGGATTTTTATGAACAGGAAAGACGATCTCTACCTCAGCATAGCGCTCCTTTATCTCCCGTAAGGCTGAGAAAATTTCTAACATGGGTTCTCCCCAGTTCTCCCGGCGATGGGCCGTCACCAGAAGAATGCGTTTTCTGAAATCCAGGGTAGCCAGCGTCGGATCAGTAAAAATATAATTGTCCTTTACCGTGGCCTTCAGAGCATCTATGACCGTGTTGCCGGTTACATGAATGCTGTCCGGGGGAACGGCTTCCTTAAGAAGATTCTCTTTGGCCTGGGCCGTAGGGGCAAAGTGGAGGTCGGCCAAAGCTGCGGTCAAACGACGGTTCATCTCTTCCGGGTAAGGAGCGTATTTGTCCCTGGTGCGCAAGCCCGCCTCCACGTGGCCCACAGCCGTTTGCCGGTAAAAGGCGGCCAGAGCAGCCACAAAGGTGGTAGTAGTGTCGCCGTGAACTAAAACCATATCCGGCTGTTCCTGATCCAATACCCTGCTCAGCCCCTCCAGGGCGCGGATAGTAACCTCTTCCAGGCTCTGCCGGGGGCGCATAATATTGAGATCGTATTGCGGTTCTATAGCAAAAAGCTTTAAGACCTGGTCCAGCATCTCCCGGTGCTGGGCAGTAACTGCCACACAGCAGTTGAATTCCTCTGGGTATTTTTGCAGTTCCTGGATCACCGGGGCCATTTTAATAGCTTCGGGTCTGGTGCCAAAGACGACGAGGATTTTAACAGGTGGCAAAACTTTTCGCCTCCAGGATTCAAGCTAAATATCCCTTACGCCGCAGTTTTTCCAGGTGTTCACTTAGGGCCTGTTGAATGTCCACCCCGTACTGCTCTTCTAAAACAAACATAAGGGATACTGCTGTCTGGGCTACGTCCAGAAGTTCACGCGTAATAGCGCGCATAACTTCGCGCTCTTCGAGTTCTATTTTTTCACCGCTTAGGCCCCTTAATTTACCTATGGCCTGGGCCAGCTCCCCTGCCTCCTCCATGAGCTTTAAGGCAGTGGACTCCATGGTAGGAGTAAGCTTATTTAAGCGCGGCAGGGCTATAATCTTTTGCTGCACAAAATTATCCCTCCTCCGGTTCCCGCAAGTCAACCGGATCTTCAACTTCTGCTAACCATTCCTTAAGGGAAACAGAAATTCTAGTAAGGCCCACTCCGCTTAAGTTTAATAATTCCAGGGCGTAAGGGTGCAGGCGATATTCGGTTTCATAGTAAATATGGCGAATGCCGGCCTGGATTATAAGCTTCACACAATTAAGGCAGGGGAAATGGGTCACGTAAAGATCGGCTCCTGCCGTAGCCACTCCAAAACGGGCGCACTGGATAAGGGCATTAGCTTCGGCATGCACGGTACGAATGCAATGGCCGTCCTCCATCTTGCAGCCCACATCCAGGCAATGTACTTCCCCCGAGACGGAGCCGTTATAGCCGGTGGCTACAATGCGCTTATCCCTCGTAATAACACACCCCACTCGCAGGCGGCGGCAGGTGGAGCGGAAGGACAATAATTTAGCCTGGGCCATAAAGTATTGGTGCCATGGCAACCGCCGCATGAGTTTCCTCCCCTTCTTTCTCCCGCTGCATCCCAGACGAGTTTACCACTGTTAACCGAGGGTGACAATGGGTAAAAAGTAAGTAAAAATAATAATACCCTTGAAGGTGCTAATCACCTCCAAGGGTAGAAAATCCACCTTATTACAGGGGTTCGAAGTTTTCCTTGCCCAGGCCGCAGTTAGGACATACCCAGTCCTCTGGTAAATCTTCAAAAGCTGTCCCCGGCGCTACCCCCTGTTCAGGATCTCCTTCAGCAGGATCATACACATACCCACAAGCGGTGCAGGACCATTTAGTCATAGGCCTTCCCCTTTCGCTAAGGTTAATGATAATAAATTCGACTAAAAGTACGCTATTCCTGCTGCCGCAACGCTTTTCCCTGCACGCCAAATAAATTTAATAGCCTTTATACGTAAGATTGGGATAAAGGGGAAATTGCATGCACAGCTCAGCTACAATTCCCCGGGCGCGGTCCAGCTTCTTTTCGTCCTGTCCGTAAGACAGAGCAAGGTCCATGGCTTCAGCCACACGCTCCATGGCTGCCTCATCCATTCCCCTGGTAGTCAAGGCTGCCGTTCCCAACCGGATACCGCTGGTTATATTGGGTTTTTGCGGATCAAAAGGTATGGCATTCTTATTCACAGTAATATTAACCGACCCTAAGATCTCCTCGGCCTCGCGCCCGGTTAAACCCTTGTTGCGCAAGTCCACCAGTATAAGGTGATTATCCGTACCTCCGGAAACAAGTTCAAAGCCATACTTTTGCAAAGCTGCGGCCAAGGCCCGAGCATTGTTTACTATTTGCTGTTGGTATTGTTTAAATCCCGGTTCCATGGCTTCTTTAAAAGCCACGGCCTTAGCCGCTATAATGTGCATGAGGGGCCCGCCCTGGATGCCGGGGAAAACAGCTTTATCAATGGCTGCAGCATATTCTTCTTTGCATAAGACAAGTCCGCCCCGCGGGCCCCGTAACGTTTTGTGAGTTGTACTGGTAACAAATTCAGCATAGGGAACCGGGCTGGGGTGGACTCCGGCAGCCACCAGGCCGGCGATATGGGCCATGTCCACCATAAGCAGGGCCCCTACCTCGTCCGCAATCTCCTTAAACCGGGCAAAATCGATAATCCGCGGGTAGGCGCTAGCCCCAGCAATAATAAGCTTAGGCCGGTGTTCGCGAGCCAGCGCCGCCACCTGGTCATAGTCGATGCGCCCTGTTGAAGGGCTGACGCCGTAGAACACAAAATTAAAATATTTACCTGAAATGCTCACCGGGCTGCCGTGGGTGAGATGGCCTCCATGGGCCAAATTCATGCCCATAACGGTATCCCCGGGCTTAAGGACGGCTAGATAAACCGCCGTATTGGCCTGGCTGCCAGAATGGGGCTGGACATTGGCGTGATCAGCACCAAAAAGGGTACAGGCCCGGTCGCGGGCTAGGTTTTCTACTACATCTACCCATTCGCACCCACCATAATAACGCCTGCCGGGATAGCCCTCGGCATATTTGTTGGTAAGAATACTCCCCTGGGCAGCCAGGACAGCAGGGCTAACAAAATTCTCCGAAGCAATGAGCTCCAGGTGAGAACGCTGGCGGTCTAACTCTTTTTCAATGGCTGTTGCCACTTCTGGATCGTATTGATTCAAGGGTATAAAATTCATGGACTAAGCCTCCTTCTTTAACACCGAATCATCGCTGGGGATAAACGGCGCGTTCGCCGCCAATTAGGGGCGGCCGTGTGCGAGCGAGGGTCAAGGTCGCCTTCCCGATGGTTTTCACCTCGAGACGCACGGGTACTGCCACCGGCCTTAAGTGCATACCGATCAAGGTGCTTCCAATGTCCAAACCAGCATGGGCCTGGATTCTTGCCACCACCACAGGCCGGTGTAAAGCATGGTAGGTTGCTGTAGCCAGAGCACCTCCGGCTTTGAGAGCAGGAATAACGGTTACTTCCTCTAAACCATAAATTTCCGCGGCCTGGGCTTCGATGACCAGCGCCCGGTTAAGATGCTCGCAACACTGGGAAGCTAAATAGACTTGCGCTTCCTTGGTAGCCTGAAGCAGCCCCTCTACCACTGCCTGTCCAATCTCCAGTGAGGACGCCGTGCCTATTTTATGTCCTGCTATTTCGCTGGTGCTGCAGCCTGCCACCAGGATTTGGCCAGCTTTGAGCCCGGCCACGCGCAATAGCTCTCGTGTAACTCTGGCGACCTCTTCAGTAATGTCCTTAAGCTGCACAACCCTCACCGCCCTTGGTCACTACAGCTACAGCTTGTACTTTCTTGCCGTAATGCGGACCCGTACTTTTCCTCCAGGGCAGCTATTTTAGCCACCCGCCGGGCATGACGGCCCCCTGTAAACTCTGCCTTAAGCCAGGTAATCACTATCTCCCGCGCCAGTCCCGAACCGATCACCCGGCCTCCCAGGGTTAAAATGTTGGCATCATTATGTTCCCGGGAGGCTCTGGCCGAAAAAGTGTCGTGGCATAAGGCAGCCCGGATGCCCGGCACCTTATTGGCAGCTATAGCTACCCCTATACCTGTGCCGCAGCATAAAATCCCGCGCTCAAATTCACCCCGGGCAACCGCTTCGGCCACTTGCCGGGCGAAATCAGGATAGTCTACCGCCTCCGGACTAAAAGAGCCAAAATCGTGATACTCAAAGCCTTCCTCTTCCAGAAACTTTTTAATCTCCTCTTTCAAGTAATAACCGCCATGGTCGCTGCCTAAAGCTATCCGCAAATCTTACTGCACCTCACTGGCCCAAAATTAAATTATACTTAATTATTATCTATTCGTCATAAGTCCATAAAATCCTGTTACTTAGCCATAAATTTATCGAGAGCTTGCTCGATAAGCTCTTTCAATTGGGCAACACATGCCTGGTAAACTTCCAAGGGACTACCAATGGGATCGGGTATATCGCCCGGGCAAAAAGTGGCGTATTCCTTTAAGGTAAAGGTTTTCTCCCGGGCCTGAGGGAAGCGGTCCATAACTAGCCTTTTATGCGCGTCGGTCATAGTTAAAATTAGATCTGCCTTTTCCACCAAATCCAGGTCCAGGGACCTGGCCCGGTGCCCGCTTATATCCACCTCCAGCTCGGCCATCGCCTTGATAGCTTCTTCTGTGGCCGGTGCCCCAGGCCAGGCAGCCACACCCGCAGAAAAAATTTCTAGGTCCCAACCCTTATCTTTAGCTATTTTTTTGGCCAGTCCCTCGGCCATAATGCTGCGACAGGTGTTACCTGTGCAGACAAAGAGAATAGCCGCCATAGGCACCCTTCCCCCCCTTTTTTATCCTCCGACCAACATTTTAAACCCAATGCCCATTAGAATCAGTCCGCCCACTGCTTCGGCTTTATCGCCCAGCCAGTGCCCTGCCCGGCGACCCAAGATAAAGCCTGCTGCAGTCATGCTCCCTGCTACTACGCCCATTATAAGAACCGTCAAGGGTAAGCTCGCTTGAAGGGCACCCAAGCCGAAGCCCACGCTTAAGGCATCCAGGCTCACGCTGCCTGCCAGGAGCACTATAGCCGTTACTCCTTGAGCCACCCCTCGGCCCGGTACAGCCCGTAGTACCCGTCCACCGAAGCCCTCCTTCTTCCGGTGCTCGCTTACAGCCTCCCACAACATTAAAAATCCCATACTGGCTAGGACCAGCGCACCTACTACTGCTGCCAACCTTCCCATAAGGCGGCCCAAAAAAAAGCCCAGATAAAGGCCTGCCAGCGGCATAAGTACGTGTAATAGGCCGACGATGCTGGAAAAAAATATGGCCAGACGGTTTTTAAGGCCTCCCATCCCTAAACCTGCCGCCAGAGAAAAGGCATCCGTTCCCAAGGCTACTGCCACTAACAATACCGCCAGAGAGTCCACCAGGGCATATCCTCCTAAGCCTGAATTACACGGTGGCCCGCAGCTTTGCGCAACCTGTTCATAATGGCTAACCCGAGTCCTTCTTCCGGAAAAGTTTCGGCCAAGATGATATCTATACCATGGCGATCGCAATTGCGTAAAGCGGCAAACAGGTGCCCTGCCACCTGAGAAAGATCCTGTCTGCTGCCCAGCACTTCGATATAATCCGGCCGGGGCTCCTTTAAATAATTATCTGCAGTCTCGGTGGTGGCCAATACCGCTACCCGCCGGCCCCGTTTTTGAAAAAAGGTAATTAGCTCCCGAATCCGGGCTACCATACGGGGCAAATCGCCTTCCACCAGGTACACTTCGCCTTCTGGGGCATAATGTACATACTTCATCCCTGGGGATTTAGGCGGCGAGACGTGATTTCGCTCTGCCCCGGGGTCTACAGCTACTTCTCCCAGCACTTCCAGGAGCTGCTCCCTGGTGACGGCTCCTGGTCGCAAGATAGTAGGTACCGAGGAAGTTAAATCTAAAACTGTAGACTCCAGGCCCACAGTAGCCGGTCCTCCATCTACCACGGCATCTATTTTACCTCGCAAGTCCCGCAGGACGTGGTGTCCGGTGGTAGGACTGGGTTTCCCCGAAAGGTTGGCGCTGGGTGCCGCAATAGGTAAACGTGCCACTTTAATCAAAGCTAGGGCCACCGGGTGAGCTGGCATACGTATGGCCACCGTGTCCAGACCTGCTGTTACCTCCGGAGGCACCAGACCGCTTTTGGGGAGTACCAGAGTAAGGGGGCCTGGCCAGAAGCGCTGGATGAGCTGCAAAGCCTGAGGGGGTAAATTGGCTGTTAAGGAGCGCACCATGCTGAGGTTGGCTACGTGTACAATGAGGGGGTTATCCTGAGGCCTACCTTTGGCTAAGAAAATGCGCCGGACAGCGCGGCTATCTAGAGCGTTAGCTCCCAGACCATATACCGTCTCAGTAGGAAAGGCGACTACTCCACCTCGCTGCAAAATACGCGCGGCCAGGCGTATTTTATGTAACTCCGGTACTTGAGGGTCTATTTTTAAATATTTAGTCCTTTTTCCACCAGGCACCTATTTCACCTCTATGTTGACAGTTTAAGGTTTATTCTTACCGGTTAGAGCCTGTCCTCGTTCCGGCGAGCGAGAAAGCAGCGCTCCCGCCCTGCCCAGTCCCTTAAGATTTCCCCGGCTGTATAGGCACCGGTGGCCTCCGCCAGCTCCTTAATTTTTTCGCCCTGGTCAAAACCGATTTCTAGGGCCAAGAGACCCCTGGGCTTTAAGACCTTCGCTGCTTGGGGCAAAAGGCGGCAGTAAAGGGTTAAGCCGTCAGGGCCGCCGTCCAGGGCCAACCGGGGTTCATGGCGCACCTCTGGAGGTAGTTTATCCCATTCACCCGTAGGTATATAGGGAAGATTGGCCAGGACAGCATCCAGGCCAATCAATACTACTTCTGGTTGCTGTAAAAGAGGCGCCAGCAGATCCCCTTGGCAGAAAAATATCCGGTGCGCCACGCCCAAATTTCCGGCATTTTCCTCTGCAACTTTTAGGGCAGCGGGGCTAATGTCAATGGCATAAATAAAAGCCTTGGGTAAATAGTACGCCAGACTAACAGCTATGGCACCGCTGCCCGTACCCACGTCAGCTGCCAACCAGGTTCTATCCTTGTCTACCCTGTTTAAAACCGCTTCCACCAGGACCTCGGTGTCTCCTCGGGGAATAAGAACATCCGGCGTTACCTTAAAGGGCAAAGACATAAATTCTTGGCACCCTGTAAGGTACTGCAAGGGATACCCCCTGGACCGTTTATCCACTAACTGCCAGAAATTATCCCGTGCTTCTCCGGTCAAAGTATATTCCGGATGGGTTAGCACTTTAGTCCGCGTCAAGCCGCTCACAGCTGCCAGCAGCACTTCTGCCTCCAGCCGGGGTTGTTCCACACCGGCCCTTTCCAGCAAATATCCCGCCCTGGCCAGAGCTTCACCAAAAGTAACCTCGCCGGGCATGGATCCTATTACTCCTTCACTCTATTTGTTTCAGCCGCTCGGCCTGTTGGGAAGTTATCAAGGCATCGATGATCTCGTCCAGGTCGCCATCCAGCACGGTGTCCAGCCGGTGCAGGGTCAGGCCTATGCGGTGGTCAGTAACCCTGTTCTGGGGGAAGTTATAGGTGCGGATGCGCTCGCTGCGATCACCCGTACCTACCTGAGACCGCCGGGCAGCTGCCAGTTCATCCTGCTGCTGGGAGCGGGCCATGTCCAACAATCTGGCTCGCAATACTTTCATGGCTTTCTCTTTGTTCTTGTGCTGGGATCTCTCGTCCTGGCAGGTAACCACCAGGCCGGTAGGCAAATGGGTGATGCGCACTGCCGAGTAAGTGGTATTCACCGACTGGCCGCCATGCCCGCTTGAACAGAAGATATCAATGCGCAGGTCCTCAGGTCTTATCTCTACATCTACTTCTTCGGCCTCAGGCAGTACAGCCACTGTAGCCGTGGAAGTATGAATACGGCCACCGGATTCTGTTACAGGGATGCGCTGCACCCGATGGACACCGCTTTCAAATTTAAGGCGACTATAGGCTCCCTGGCCTTCTATAAAAAGGATGACTTCTTTAAACCCGCCCAACTCCGTGGCATGGGCATCCAAGATTTCGGTCCGCCATCCTTTATTTTCGGCGTAACGCTGATACATGCGGAGTAGATCCGCTGCGAAGAGAGCAGCTTCCTCTCCGCCCGCACCGGCGCGGATTTCCATGATTATATTCTTCTCGTCATTAGGATCCTTGGGTAAAAGTAAAATTTTAAGCTTTTGTATTAGGTTTTCCTTTTCTTCTTCCAGTTTTTCAATTTCTTCCTTGAGAAGTTCGATGAACTCCCTGTCTCGCTCTTCTTCCAGCATTTCCCTGGCCGCTGTCAGATCTTCCTCTACCTGGCGGTAGCGCCGAAAGGTGGCCACTATTTCTTCCAGCTCAGCATGGGCCTTGGCAGTCTTCTGTAACTGTACTGGGTCGGTAATGATGGCCGGATCTGTCATCATCCTTCCCAATTCCTCATACTTTTCCTCTAACTCCCGCAGCTTCTCCAGCATTTATATCACCTCCTCTGCGGTACCATCACCTCGAGCGGCAGAAAGAGCTTCAAGAGCTACTTCCAGCATACCATCGTCTGGCTCCCTGGTGGTAAGCTTTTGTAACCACAATCCCGGAGCTACCACCAGCCGTACCAGAGGCGAATTCATATGGCGGCTGGAGAATTTCACGATTTCATAGGCTGCTCCCGCCACTACAGGTAAAAGGATGATCCTGGAAGCCAGTCGCCAGAGAAAGCCTCCCTTCCCCAAAAAGGAAAAGAAAACAATAGTTAGCACCAGTACCAAAAGTAAAAAACTAGTGCCGCACCGAGGGTGAAGGGTGGAATAAGCTCGCACCTTCTCAATGGTTAATTCTTCCCCTGCTTCCAGGGCATTAATAACCTTATGCTCGGCACCGTGGTATTGAAAAACCCGCTGGATTTCTTTTATACGGGAAATAGCTGCTACATAAGCCAGGAATAGGCCTAACCGCAAAGCCCCTTCCAAAATGTTCTGGCCGTAAACGGGCAAAAAGCGCTGAGAAAACATGGCCACTGCGGCCGGCAACAAAACAAAGAAAGCTGTGGCTCCCAGCAAGGCCAGGGCTACAGTTAGGATAAGGTCCCGGGGGGTAAGCTCTTCTTCCTCTTCTTCCAGAGCAAGATTAGCTGAAAAACTCAGGTAACGGATGCCCAGGACCAGGGATTCTATTAAAGCCACTACTCCTCGGAAAAAGGGCAACTTAAACAAACTATGGCGCGCGGCCCAGGATTTAAAAGGCTGGGATTCCACCAGAATATCGCCTGCCGGTCGTCGGATGGCCACCGCCAGGCGATGGGGCCCACGCATCATTACGCCTTCAATAACCGCCTGTCCGCCGTACTGAATTTCTGGCCTACTGCATAGGAAAAAGCAGAGCCTGCGGCTCCGCCTCTCCTTACTTGCCGTATTTTTTCCTAAACCTTTCAATCCGGCCACCACGTTCCACCACCCGCTGCCTGGTCCCCGTATAGAAGGGGTGGCAGTTGGAACACACCTCCACCCGGACCTCCTTTTTAGTGGAGCGGGTCTCGATTACATTACCGCAAGCGCAGATAATGCGCGCCTTATCATACGGTGGGTGAATATCGGGTTTCATTCCACGTCACCTCCGGGGCAAAATCAAACTCACTTTAGTATAGCACAGAAAGGGTACCCCTGCAAAGGGTCCGCGGTCCTGGCGTATCCTCACTTTTCGCTGGGGTGGCCTGCTTAGGCTTGGAAGCGAGCGAACAAGCCTTCGCGGCAGTCCAGGCTTTAAGCTTGGCGAAAGGCGAAAAGATTGGCCCGAGGCCACGGGTAGCCTTGCGGCCGGCAATTGAGGCAGGATACTTAAATTTTGCCGGGAAGCCTGCCTTAAGCCTTTAAGCCAAGCAAAAGTCCTGCCCGCGAGGGTTTTGAAGCGGGCGCAAGCCAAGCAGGCCCAGGCTCAAAACTGGGGATAACTCCGGTAAAGGTACATCTTGTCAACATTTAGCCTTGGTCTTATACTATAAGTAGAATACAAGTTAACTAAAGGGGAACCGGCAGGTGCCCCCACCGGGGGAGAATAGGGAAGTCCGGTAACCGGAAATAAACCGGCGATCCGGCGCGGTCCCGCCACTGTGAGTGCAGAGCCTGCAGCATTAAGGCCACTGGGATACCACCTGGGAAGGCGCTGCAGGGCGAAGAAGCACGAGCCAGGAGACCTGCCTGTCGGGTAGACCTCTTCCCTTCGCGAAAGAAAGGGGGAGGGTGAGCGGGGATGATGGCAAAGTCCCCAGCCTAACTAGGGCTGGGGATTTTTATTTTAGGGGATACCCCGGCCCTTTGCTCAAAGTACAACCTGTAAACCCTCGTGGCTCAAAGTCTTAGCTAGCCGAGACATACTTTTTTGACAAGGCAAAACCTACCGGTATAGAAAAGGAGGTAAGTTTCATGGCCAGAATTTCACCCAGCTGGTCAACCCGGCGCATAGCCTATGTGGCCATGCTCACTGCTTTATCCATAGTGGGGGCCAATTTAAAAATACCCAGCCTGACGGGCACCCCGGCTCTCGATTCGTTTCCTGGCTTTCTGGGAGCCCTCCTCCTTGGCCCTACGGACGGCGGCCTTATAGCTTTTCTGGGGCATCTTCTCACTGCTCTGACCGCTGGTTTTCCCTTAACTTTACCTCTGCATCTGTTGATTGCTGTTGGAATGGGCGGCATTGCCAGCCTTTTTGCTTTCCTCTGCCGCTACTCCTGGTGGATCGGTGGAGCGTGCGGAATATTTCTCAACAGCATCGTTTTGCCCGGTATCGTCGCCCTGCTGCCAGGGTTCGGAAAAGCTTTTTTCTTAGCTATGTTACTACCTCTCTTGGTAGCTTCCACCTTAAACATCGCCCTGGCCCTTATGGTGTTTAAAAGTCTGGGCAAGATATTTCCCGATAGCTATATTGGACTACAACGAAAAGGTGGGAACCCGTGAAGGGCCATACCTTCTGTCCCAGACGCTATCGCGATCTCACAATTATAGATTTGGATGAACATAAGGCCCTGGTCATAGCCTGCGATTCAGCCGGCGCCATCGGCCCCAAAGAGGCTGATGTAATAAAAGTATCCGGCTATATCCTAGGCCGTTTTACCAGCCGAGTGGCCTTAATGGAAGTTCTGGCGGCCGGGGCCTGGCCCTGCTGTGTGGTGAATACCCTTTGTGTAGAACCCATCCCTACCGGGTTAGATATCCAGCAAGGCGTAGCCGATGAAATACGCGTTCTAGGTATAGATCCCGCTACCATTCTTACCGGTAGTACGGAAAAAAATATCCCCACCTCTCAGTCGGGAATAGGGGTTACAGTTATCGGGGTGGTACACAAACAAAATTTGCGCATCGGCCGCTTGCGGGCAGGGGACGCCCTTCTCCTTCTGGGGAAGCCCAAGGTCGGGAGAGAGGTATCCCTGTATGACCCGGAAATCGTAAACCTGGAAACAGTGCGCCTGCTGCTCTCCAACGATGAAGTAAGGGAAATGGTCCCCCTAGGTTCCCGCGGGATAATGGCCGAGGCCCAGGATTTGGCCGAGTTATATGGTTTGCGCATACAGTGGAACGAACTCCCGCCAGACCTAGACCTTCATAAATCATGCGGCCCGGCTACCTGCCTTCTGGCTGCCGGCAACCCTGTAGCCCTTAAGGATCTAGCCAAAAGAACGGGAAAGCCCTTCTTCTCCCTGGGAACCTTTTATACTTAAAGGATACAGTCCTGACCTGGCCCTTGCCTTCCTGTCTCAGTTAGTATTTATAAACGAAAGGACCCCCGCAAACTTGGTATCGGGGGCCTTTCTGTTCTTCAATATTTAAATTAGCCACCAACTTTAACTAGGTTAACCAGGGTATCGTAAAATACGGCGCTACCACCTGGGAAATCCGTCAGGCACATATTTTTGAGCACCGGATCAATTCGCATGGCCGCGTTAGCATGCACTCCCCGGGCTCTGCGAGAATCTCCTTTTATAACCTTACCATCGATTACAATATCATTAGCACCGTAAGCCCAGTGGCCGAAGCCCAGACTAAAGGCCACTGTGCCCTGCCTTATCATTTCCGTTATTTTTACCTTCCCTACTATCGGCTTTTTTAACTCCTCAGTGATAGGCCATATCCCCTCCGGATTGCTGGCAGATACTACCTTAACTATATCCCCGTCCTCGAGACCCAAACCGGCAGCATCCTGGGGATGAACCAGGAAAAAGTTTTCGTTCATTAGCCCGTGCAGCCAGTAATCTACCATGGTCCGGGATTTGGTGTGTACAATTTCGCGGAAGGTGATGAGCTTAAGTTTGTAACCCTGGTTCTCATCCTCAAGAGGCCGGCTCAGACAGTCAGTATAAGGTTCCAGATAAGTGGCCACACCTATGAAGTTCTTACCTGTCATGCTATTTTTAGTTGTAGCTGTCTTTTCCTGGAAGATATTTATCTGTTTGTCATATTTGTTTTTAACTTGCCGCTCCGGCGAAAGATCGGGGTAATCTTCGAAGCGGCCGCCGCGGTTTAAAACATAGATAACTTTTCGCCACCAAAGGCTGCCGGCCGCCCTCTCCCAGCGAACTGGGTCGAATACCGCAGGTGGCAGGTGCCGGCGAGCTTTTAAGAATATCTCTACCTCTCCTTCGCTAGCCTCGGGCACTTGTTCGCTCCCATCTTCCTTGTCTCCGAAAGCAAGGTTGGCCACCATTTTAAGGTAAAAGTCTTCAGGTCTGGTAAATCTTAGGCCTGGGCCAAATCCATTGGGGCCGAAATTGGGTAAACCGAGCTTTTCGGCTAGAGCCAGCAACAACGCTTCTAGACTTAAAGGCTGCTCCTCGCCAAATACCTTAACCGTATCAGTCAAAGGCGCCACCGCCGGCTGGCGCACGGGCTGTACCTTGGGCAAGATGCTGGGATGCGAACCATGGAACTCCCACCGTTCCAGGTACGTAAGGTCCGGGAAAATATAATCAGCATACATAGAAGTCTCGCCTACGGTAATATCTATGGCCACAAAAAGGGGCAGCTTCTCCGGATTGCGCAGTACCTCTATATTCACCTGGCCGGCCGGCAGAGAGTACACCGGCGATCCCATATATAGGAACAGGGCCTTAACCGGATAAGGATAAGCATCACCGATGGAAGGTATGATTTCCTGGTAGACGTCGCTGGAAAGAGGATACCAGGGTCTTAAAGACGGGTACCCCTTGAACAGGGTAGTCTCCTCGTATTTGACCTCGTGGCGAATAATACTTATCCCAAAGGGAGCAAGTTTGCTAGGGTTTAGCTCTTTGAGGTTATAAGGTTTCCCTTTCTTTTCTCCAAAGTGATCGTAGGTTGTAGCCTTTACCATACCCCCTGCCCAATTAAAATTGCCCAATAGGACGTTAACACACATCCAGGCAAAAACATTGTAAAAGCCGTTGGTGTGCTGGGATACTCCCCGGTGCACGTCTACTGCCGCGGCTTTCCCGTAGGACGTTAACTCTTTAGCTACTTCCTCCAGGTCAGCAGGGTTGACCCCGGCAACTTCCGCCCACTCGTCAAAGGATTTTTTCTTTGCTTCATCGTAAAGGAGCTGTAAGGCGCTTTTAACCTGGTGTCCGTTTAAACTGGTGTCTACCAGCAGCTCTCCTTCGACAGAATTATCAGTATCGTTGGGGTCGCAGGGAACAGGTTGACCAGCAGACAGGACTATAAAGGGATCGAATTCATACTTTACTTTCTGCCCCTTTACCTCAGCTTCTCTAACCTGCTTGGGCCATCCCAGATCCGAACCTCTTAAGAATTTCACTGGATTCCCATTTTCTATCTTAACCAGCCAGGTGGCATTGGTCCAGGAAGCCTCTCCGTCGGCCTTGGCCGCCGCCTTATTGGCATTGCGCACATAAATTTCGTTAAAGCGCCGGTTATCGATCATCCAACGGATTATAGCCAGGGCTAGGGCGGCTTCGGTGCCGGGCTTGTTGGGCAACCACTTCCAGGCTTTGGCTGCAGTCTTGGAAAAACGGGGGTCGATAACGGCGTATTTTAAGCGACCACTGGCCAGCCCCTCGGTAATCCCGGGAACCCGGTGAGAAGGCCCATAGTTGCCCTCGAAAGGCGAAGCACCCACAAAGAGTACAAAGCGTGCATGTTGGAGATCAGCCTGCCAGTAGAATTTTTGCCCATCTGTCCACTTCATCTTCCCGTCGCTTTCACTGAATACATACTGTTCGCTCATGGCCTTGCATAGAAAATAAAGGGAGCCCTGGCAGACAGTGGTATGACCATGGGTATTCACCGAGCCGAAGCCATCCTGGACAAAGCGCTTGATAAATTCTTCTCGTCCTTTCTTAAGGCGACCCCACATAAATACTAACTGGTTATTTTTGGGCCCTAAATCTGGGTGATCTGGGTCTATCAGGAGCTTTAAATGGTCTTTATACTTGGCCTTAAACTGTTCTACAGTTAGCTCCCGATTCCAAATCTTTTTCACATCCTGAGCCATATCTTTACTTAGCTTGGTATCGCGCAAAGCGTATATATCCTTTAACCCGGGTACATACCGGTTTTCCTCCCCAGGAACATCTTTAAACAGGTAACCGCCGTTAACTATTTCCTCCACCGCCTGTTCAAAGGGAATGGTAATCCACCGGTTCTCCCCCCGTTTGCCTGCCCGTTTTAAGACTTTTCGGAGGCGGTAAGGATCGTACAAGGTCTGGATACCGGCCTGCCCTTTGGGGCAAATGGCCCCGTCAATTTTAGCTACTTCCTCTAAACTGGAGCGGTAGGGCAAGGGGGGATGCAGAGTCCAGGGGCTTAAGGGATTACCATCAATTTTGACCACTACGCCATCATAAATTTTAGCCTTTATCCCACATCCTGTATTGCATTGCAAACAAACGGTAGGGATATAACTTTCCGGGCCAATCAAAGGATATTCACCTTTGCTCTTAGCTTTTGTTACCTCACTAAATGCCTTCTCTACCTGTGAGAGCAAGACGGCAGAGCCTCCTAAAAGAGCAGAAGTTTTAAGGAACTGTCGCCGGCTCATAAGAAAGCCCTTAGACATTTATTTGCGCCTCCTTATCCCTTTCTCCTACCATCCTGAATTCCTGGATTCTGGCCAGGCCGGTCAACACTACGGCTGCCACCAGGCCGCAAAGGAAGACTACGGTGAACCATTCTCCTGTACCGGGAAGATAGTCATAGGAATAGCGTGTTTCCATAATAGCGTTTTCCAAACCTTTAAGGGCGGCAACCCCTTGGGCGGGCACCACAAACAAGAACCTTAAGGCGAAAAAGCCGACCAGTATAGATATGCACCCCGAAAATGTCTTCGTCCTACCCGACTGGAGAGGTAGTAAAAGGCTTAAGGGCAGGACAAAGGCCAGGAGCACTACTCCTAACCAAAAAGACCAAGCATAACGGCCTACAAGCAAAGAGCGGGCTACTTGATAATGTTCCGGGATACCGCCTTTAACCGCCAGGAAAATCTCGCTAAACTCTATAAAAGCTGTAAGGGCTAAAGAGTACAGAACTACTTGTTTGAGTAGCGCCAGAAGGGTTTTATCTTCGGGCCACAAGATGCTGGTTAGGAGGGTCAACAAAGCCCCGCCAGAAGTTATAGCCGCGCCTAAGAACAGGAGAGGCAAGATAGCCGTATTCCAGAAAGGCTTGGCCACGTTTAAGGCAAAGAGGAAACTGCTGCTTAAAATAATGGCCAATACCAGCACAACTCCCGCAACGGTTAACCCGCTGCTTTCTTTTTCGCCCTTCCAGAAGTTTCTATAGTTAGACCACACCAGGAGTATAAAATATAAAGTATAGAACCCAACTAGCCAGGAAATGGGAGAGGAGAAATTAGGAGAAATCAGAGCCCAGTAAAATCGTTCCATATGCCCGAGGTCTAACCAGATAGCCAGTAAACCTCCTACACAGGCAGCTAGAGCAACAAGCCGCGATATCTTCCTAACTTGCTTAAATGCGGTTCCTACTAGAAAGGAACCCACAGATAGGCCTATAAAATACAAGTAAGTACTTACCCAGATCCCCCAAGTCACGTAATTACCGTAATTCTCGGCCAGGTGCCCGGAAAAAAGTCGACTGTATAATCCGTAAGAACCGATTACCAGGGCAGCAACGGTTATGGCCCAGGGCCAGATTTTCTGTTTCACGTATAGCCCCCCTTTACAATAAATAATAGACACGCGGTTCGGTACCCAAATGTTCTTTAAGGCGCATTACCCGGGGTGAAACAATAAGCTGAGAAACCAGGGTATCTCCTTCTGCATCGCCAAAATAAGTAGCCCGGCCTATACAGCTGCTGACGCAAGCAGGAAGGAGCCCGTTTTCTACACGGTGAAGGCAGAAATGGCATTTGCGGGCGTTGCCCACCGGAGACTTATTCTTTTGCCTTATCCATTTTTGGCCGTATTCCCAGGTAGGAGCTTTTTCGTAAGGCATAATCTGTGGAGTATGATCTGTATAATATTCGCCGAAGTCAAAACTCCTGGCTCCGTACGGGCAGGCGGTAAGGCAGTACCGGCAACCTATACACTTGGTATAATCGATTACCACTATACCGTCGGCCTGCTTCCAAGTTGCTCTCACCGGGCATACCCGTACGCAAGGAGGATTATCGCACTGCATGCAGGGCCGGGGCAAGAAACGCCGGCCGACGCGGTTACTTTCTTCTAACCGTTCTTCTAAAACCGGCCGGTAAGTTACATTGGGTGGCAGCACGTTTTCTGCTTTACAGCTAATGGTACAAGCGCTACATCCCACACACTTCTTAAGGTCGATAACCATGACCCAATGGCGCTTCTCTTTAGGCTTTTCCAGCGCTTTTTCCAGTTGTTTGCGCAAGGCAACAAGAATGTCTGTGCTTTCACTAGCCAACCCTGAAACCTCCTTTTCCTCTGCTTGTTCCCACAATAATTTTAATTCTAAACTGCCAATTCAGAAATTAGGGTAAAACTTTATTTTAAGTTAGGGTTAAGTTAGGGAAAAACCCTAACCCCTTATTGCTTGGACAAGAGGCCCTGCTCCATAGCAAAGCGAACCAATTCAGCCCGGCCCTTCAACTTCAACTTTTCCCTAATATTGGCCTTATGCGCCTCTACGGTTTTAACACTTATCATAAGTTCCTCAGCAATCTGCCGGTTAGTGTAGCCCAACGCTACCAACCGGAGCACCTCCTTTTCCCGCTCGCTCAAATGGTCTACTTCCTTCTGGGGAGCGTTTCGCTTTTCTCCCCGGTTAACAAAATAATAAACCAGGGCTTTCGTAAGAGCAGGATCATAATAGGAATCTCCACGAGCTACAGCCCTTATGGCTGAAATCAATTCTACGTCAGCTGCGCTCTTTAAAATATATCCGGCTGCTCCCCATTCCACCGCCTGGCGCAGGTATGCCACATCGTCGTACATGGTAAGTACCAGGACACGCGTTCCAGTGCCTTTAAGCTCTTCCAGGGCATGGAGCCCTGTCTTACCGGGCATATTAAGGTCCAGCAGCAAAACATCGGGTTTAAGGGACTTGCAAAGTTCTACTGTTTCCTGGCCGTCCCTGGCTTCTCCTATTACTGTCATGTCCGGTTGGGTATGGAGCAAAAGCTTCAGGCCCCCGCGCAAAACAGCATGATCATCGGCCAGCAATATGCGTATTTTATCTCCCATTTTCTAACCCTCCTACTAACCAACGGCTCGCAAGGCTCGCCCAAAGTCGCCTTACGCCAGCATCCCCGGTATTTTCATACCTCATTTCGAAGGCACCGGCACTTTAATGTACACTGTAGTTCCCTGTTCAGGAGAAGATTCTATGATAAAGGTTCCTCCTACCAGAGCAACCCTTTCCTGCATTCCGAATAATCCCAGGTGTTTCCCACCTTGCCCCTCGGCCAGCACTTCTTCCAGAACAAAGCCGCAACCATCATCCTCAATAATAGCCAGGAGTTCGCTGTCACGTCTTTCCAAAACCAGGCTCACCTGGGAAGCTCGAGCATGCCGGACTACGTTGGTCAAGGCTTCTTGTATTACGCGGTAAAGGGTAATAGCTATCTCCGAAGGAATAGTTTTCCATTCGCCATGGGCCTGGATATCCACTTTCATTTTGTACTTGCGAGCATAATCATGGCAATAACGTTCTACGGCCTCTTTAAGGCCCAGATTGTCCAATAAAGAAGGACGCAATTCAAAGGCCAGCTCACGCAAGATTTGTAAGATGTCCCCCGTTAACTTTCGCAACTCCTCTAGCTTCTCCTCGGCTTCTGCTCCGTTAACAGTTTGTTTCAGTCTCTGCAAGCTGATCATGAGATAGGTCAAGGATTGGCCAACCTGGTCATGAAGCTCCCGGGCAATGCGTTGGCGCTCTTCTTCCTGAGCCGATATCACCTTTTGTAATAGATAAGTGCGTATCTCCTCTTTGGCCCTTAGCTGTTCCCATAAGTTCTTTAGTTCGTAATTCTGCCGCTGTATCTCCTGGGTGGATCTTTCCAGGGTATCCATCATATAGTTGAAAGTTTCCGCCAGGAGGTAAGTCTCCTTACTGGCCCAGTCCAGTTTTACCCTCTGGCTCAAATCTCCCCGGGCTACTCCTTGGGCAGCGCTAACCAAGCGGGAAATAGGAGCAGTTAGAAAGCAGGCCAAAATAAAAGCAGCTCCGCTCCCCAGTATAGCTACCAGCAAGGCCACAGCCACCATCTTCCAGGTGAGATGCTGAAGGTTGGCCCAAAGATTCGTTTCGGTTAAACCCAGCCTCACCGTACCCGCTTTGCCTTCCCAGATAGGAACGGCTACATCATGGATAAGGCCTTCGTTAGTGCTCAAATGGACTACCTGGAACTTACTGCCCTCTTTTATAAGATTGGCTTCCAGCAAACCTTCCGGAAGACCTTGTCCAAAGGAATTGCCTAAAAGCTCCCCGGAAGTATCGGTTATAAATAAATAGCGTATATCCGGGTTGCTCTCCATAGTTATCTTAATCAACTGGTGTATAGCATATAGATTATTGGTAAAAATTAGGTCTACACTTTGGGCTGCTACAGTGCCGCCCAAGTAGACCCCTCGCTCATCTAACTGCTGGCGCATATTTTCTAAAAGCGCCTTCCTTATTTCGCTGATGAAGGCTGCACTTACCGAAAGGATCAAGACCAATACTACCAGCATAAATTTAGTGCGTAAGCCTATTTTTCTTAGAATTTGGTGCCATACCATTCCTTACCGACCTCGCAAGATCACGTACTCCTTCATAATGGCTATCGTCCACTGGTACAAAACGCTCGATATGGAGGCGCTGCAAAATGGATTTACCTTCCTCGTCCAGATGCATATCGAGTAGGATCTCCCGCACAGTGGCCTTGGTATCAGCATCCAGGTCGGGTCGGGCTACCACCGGCGGCATGCCATACTTAGGAGAACGGTCGATTATCTTAAGCTGGCTTGTCAACTGCGGTTTTTCCGCAGCCAGAAAATTGAATATCTCACTTTCCACGCTGGCGCCATCGGCCAGACCTTCCACTACAGCCATAATAGAATTATCGTGGCTGTAGGTATAAAAATGCGACCGAAAGAAACTTTCCGCCGTCTCCCCTCGCTGTTTTAACAAAAACCGGGGATAAAGATTCCCCGTAGTAGACATGGGGTCGGTAAAAGCGAACCGGCGACCCCGTAGATCGTCAAAATTCCGGATGCCGCTGTCAGCTCTGGCTATTACATAGGCACGGTAGGTAACCTCCCCATTAATTTGGGGAGCGGCCAGCAGTTCTAGCCCGAATTCGTCATGTCCCGCTACATAGGAGTAGGTGCAGATAAAAGCCACATCCACTCCCCCGACCCGGAGCAGGTCGTTAACTTCAGCATAAGACCTGCGCTGCAATACTTGTACCGGACGATGGAGGTGGCGGGACAAGTAGTCCAACAGCTCTTCATAATAGGCACGGCTGTAACCGGGCGAAGTGATAGAAGAAATGGCCACCCTGAGGGGTTTTTCTCCGGCTCTGTCCCCTGGCGTTACGGGCTTAATCCTGGTAAGATCTATGGTAGTAAGATCTACGGTAGGAGCAGAAGGTTTCCTGCACCCGCTCATAAGGGCAATAAGCACAACTAGCAGGAAAAGCACTAAAACGATAGAGGTACGCTTCCTTAACAGAGCCATGCCCTTACCCTCCTCAGTCTTTACTTTACTAAGTTGCATACTTTTTGTCCAAAGGATTGGTCAACCGAAATTTCTGATAAAAGACGACCTTTTTTAAGCCGAAAAGCCTTACAATAGGATTTCTCCGCCGAGAGCCTTCAAACTCCGAAGCCAGGAATCCTTTTCCCTACCCCAGGGTTCACTTTCATACAAGAGCCCGTCTAAATAACGTATACTTGCTTCCTGGACGATATGACAAAGAGGGCAACCAGGCTTTTTTAATGCCTCTTCCACCTTAATATAAGCCATCGCACTGGACATAGCAATAACCCCCTTATAGTGAAGCCTTCTCTTGCTAGACCATTTTCCCTTGACACCTAACAAGTGAAATTGTTAAATTTAAATATGCCCGGTGATGGAGTCCACCGAAAACACCCGCAAGGGTTGATGACTCCTACCATGGAAAAATCCGTGGTAGGAGTTTTTTCTTTACTTTAACTTCTATCGGGAAGATAGGGGAGGAGGCTTTATGCATAAAGTGAAGGTGCTTGGCGCTTCCGACTTGCTAGCTATTCTACAACAAGCTTTAGATTGTTTAGCCAACCTTGAGCCCCGACAGGACGGCGCCTACCATAAATTAGAAGCTTTAAAGAAACGACTATTGCAGGAACGATTCCATCTTGCCGTTCTGGGACAGTTTAAACGCGGGAAGAGTACCTTGCTGAACGCTCTCCTGGGTGCAGAGCTTCTGCCGACCGCCGTTCTTCCCCTAACGGCCATCCCTACTTTTTTGCTATGGGGCTCCGAAACCCGTGCCCGCGTATTTTATCAGAAGGGGCATAGCGAAGAAGTTTCTTTTCCCCATATCGAAGACTTAACTTCCTTCCTGTCGCAATTGGTGACCGAAGCAGGTAATCCCCATAACCATAAAGGGATATCTAGAGTAGAAGTGTACTATCCTTCTCCCCTTCTCCAGGAAGGGGTGGTGTTAATAGACACTCCGGGTATCGGTTCGACTTTCCGCCACAACACGGAAGTAACTCTTAATTTTTTACCCCAGTGTGACGCCGCCCTGTTCCTAGTCTCTGCCGATCCGCCTGTAACTGAGGTGGAAGTGGAATTCTTGAAGGCAGTACGCGCCAAAGTTTCCCACCTATTTTTTGTGCTGAATAAAATAGACTACCTGAACAAAGAGGAAATAGCCACTCTAAAGCATTTCATTAAGAGTGTATTACGGGAACAAGTAGGAATAGAGGAGGACCCAACCATCTTTTGCGTATCGGCCCGCCAAGGGTTAGAAGCCAAGAAATTAAATGACCCCTCCCTTTGGGCTCTAAGCGGTATGCAAGAGGTTTGGAGTCACTTAATTGACTTTCTGGCCCACGATAAGAAGAGGGTCCTTCAAGAAGCCTTGGCTAAGAAGGCTTCGGATGTAATTACCGAGGCCCTGATGCAACTGGATCTTACTGTGCGTTCTCTGCAAATGCCCCTTAGCGAACTGGAAAAACGCCTCAGCCTCTTCGAGGAAAAGTTGCAAGAAGCTGAACGACAGAGAGTATTAGTGGGAGACCTCCTGGCGGGAGACAGAAAACGGTTGATCGCCTTCCTAGAGGAACAAGCCGAATACTTGCGCCAGAAAGCCCGAGCACACTTTGACGGAATTGTCCAGAGTTATATAGCTAGAATGGGTGATAAATTTAGTGAACAAGAAATACGCAAAACCCTGGCCGAGACCATTCCTAGCTTTTTTGCCCGCGAGCTCGAGGAAATATCCCGCATCGTTGAAGCACGACTAACCGAGGTTTTACGGCCTTACCACGACCGGGCCGAAGAATTGATTGAGGCTGTCCGCAAGGCAGCTGCCGAACTTTTCGATATACCCTATTACCCTCCCCTTGCTTCCGATACCTTGGAGAGGAAGCGGCAGCCCTATTGGGTGACTCATAAGTGGGAGTCTGGTCTGGCCCTGCTCTCAGAAGGCTTGCTTATCAGGCTTTTGCCCTTAAATCAGCGACGGGCCAGGATGATCAACCACTTAATGAAGCAGATTGAAGCTTTGGTGCTGCACAATGTAGAAAACTTACGTTGGGCGACCCTGCAAAACTTGGAGGAGGCTTTCCGTCATTTTGAAGCCGCCCTGTATGAGCGCCTCCAGGCTACCATCTCAGCCACCCATGGAGCCATCCAAGCAGCGCACGCCAAACGCTTGCAGCAGGAACAGGATGTAGGCCGGGAGATTACCAGATTGCAATCCAAGATAGAGCAACTTCAGGACATTCGAACTCAATTGATAACCCTATTCCAGAGCCAATTACTGACAGAATGTCACTTCTACCGGTAAGCCCCCTTGGCTTTGAGGAACTTCACAATTCCTCATCTACTTTTAACTATCAATACGGGACAGTTGGCCAGCCGTACTACGGCTTCGGAAACGCTTCCCAGGAGAAAACGCTTGATGCCGCTCAAACCCCGAGCTCCCAATACAATTAAATCATAGCCTTCTTCTTCCACTAGACGGACCAGCTTGTCTGCCGGGTGGCCCGGTACCACCTTGGTGGTTAAGGTGATTCCTTCCTGGGCCGCCAGCTCCTGGGCCTGCTCCAAGGCTTTAGCGAAAAAGTTGTGTGCATCTTCCAAGGCACCGTTTACTTCGTCTCGGGTATCGGCAAAGTCAGGTACGTGGGCAATAGAAACGGCGGTAATTTCGGCTTTATACTTTTGGGCCAAGTCCAAAGCCACCATTAAAGCTTTCCTGGCATGGGGCGAGCCGTCATAGCCCAGTAATATTTTGGTGAACATCTGTTATTCCTCCTTTTCTTTAAGGATCAAAGCTTGTAGCCTCTTTCCCTGGTCAAGCGCCGGGGTTAGATCGGGCCTGAAAAAAGCCTGGGCAATAAGGGTGGGAACCACGGCGCTTAGGATAACCACCGTTACCAGGATGGTATATTGCTCCTGGTTAATGAAGCCGTGACTCAGGCCAAAAAGGGAAGAAATAGTACCAAAGGTCAGGCCGGTGGACATGAGCAAGGTGGTATACATACCATCCCTGGGAGAAAAATTAAAGAAACGGGTTGCAGGCCAAACACCCATGAATTTAGTAAAAACCTTTACTAAAAGCAGCACCAAAATAGTACCAGCTCCGGCCACTACGGCTGGCAAGGAGACGTACAGCCCAGCTTTCAAGAAATAAAAGGGAGTTAAAAAAGAGAAAGCTATAGTCCGCATCCTCAAGGTTAGATTTTTCTGCTCCAGGAAGAAGCCAGCCATGGCCAATCCCAGGAGATAGGCGGGCAGGACCGCTTCGCTATTGGCCAGAGAAGCCAAACCTCCCAACAAGAAAAGGAGGAAGAATACGTACTTGATCTCCAGCTGACTTACGCGGTTCCCGTACCTTTCTAAGAAAAAGCGACTAAAGCGGGGCACAATAGCCAGCACTAGGGCGGTTACTGCTATGAAGAGTAACATCCAGGCATTGAAGTTGGCAAATAAAATACCCAAGGCTACTACAGTTCCTAAATCTGTTATAAAGCAAGCTGCCAGGATAATACGGCCCAATTCAGTTTGGTTAAGACCCGTTTCCACCATGACCGCATATACTACCGCTACCGAGGTTGTGGACAGGGCGACACCGGCAATCTCTGCTGCCTGGAGATCCCAGCCCAGAACATAATAAGCGTAAGCGAAGGCACCCGCAAAGGGCAAAAGAAAAGACAGAAAACCTATAGACACGCTTTCCTTAAACCTCGTTCGCAGGACTACCGGATCCACTTCAGCGCCCGCGAGAAAAGTTAGCAGAATACTTCCTGTACCTGCCAGATAATTAACCCAGGCATTAGTCTGGAGGCCCAAAAAATTGCCGGCAATGACCCCGACTGCAATTTCCACCAAAGAGATTGAGATTCCCGTCCATCCCGCCACCAGGCCGCTCACCAGGGCCAATCCCAGCCATTCGGCCGCCACAAGCCACATGTTTTCCATAACAGACTCTACCTCCTCTAGTTGTGCCAGAGATCGGCAAAAAAAGAAATAGCTCCCACCGAACCATAAGCCGATTTCGGTAGGAGCTATCAGCTCAAACATGAGCATTAGGCGAGCTCCATCGCCGTTCTTAATTATATCACCACAATTTATTTATTGCCAAGTCATTTTTGTGAGCGGTTCGTTTCAAGATTTAGTAGGTATCTGTTTAAAAAATTTTTGTGTATGAGATCGCCATACACCCCACTCCTTTAGCTCATTTCCTCCTGGATCCACTTCTTAATCTCCTCTTTGTCAGGTACCCGGCCGAAAACTTTCACTTTGCCATTGATGACCAGCCCGGGTGTCATCATGACCCCATAATCAGTAATCTTGTTGATGTCCGTCACCTTTTCCACGTCAGCCGCCACACCCATTTCCGCCAGAGCGTTAATAACATTTTGCTCCAGCGTCTTACACCGGGCACATCCCGGTCCCAAAACTTTGATTTCCATTATCTATCATCTCCTCCTTATTCTTTTAGTTCTATAAACATCTCTTATCTCTAGGTAGAGCTATGACGGCTAGCCTGCCCTACCGTTCTATCACCCCCTCCAGATTTACCCTACCAGCATTCCAAATATCATACCGGTCAAGGTGGCCATTATAACCACTAGGGAAACGTAGGCAAGGGTCTTCTTAAAGCCCAGGACGCTGTTGATAACCAGCATACTGGGCAAACTTAAAGCCGGCCCTGCTAAAAGGAGGGCTAGAGCAGGCCCCTGGCCCATACCCGAACCCAGAAGCCCCTGCACGATAGGCACTTCCGTTAAAGTAGCAAAGTACATAAAGGCTCCGACGACCGAAGCAGTGAAATTGGCTAGAAGCCCATTGCCTCCCACGACCATGGATACATACCTGGCCGGGATTATCCCCGTATCCACACCGGGTCTGCCCATAAGAAAGCCGGCCACCAAGATCCCTCCGAAAAGAAGGGGCAGGATCTTGATACTGAAATCCCAGGTAGAATCTACCCAAGCAGACAACTCTTCCCGGGTAAACCAAGCCCTCAAAATCAAAGACAGGGCTACGAGTAGGCCGACCACCAGATACCATTTTATGTTATAGACAGCATACCAGAAACCGGCTTTTTCCGCAGGCTTGCCCCAAGCGGCAAAGACGAGTATCAGAACCAGAACGAGGAAGAATAGCGTAGTCTGGCCTAAGGTTCGCCTCAGTTCTCCTCCACCTTCAGGCATGAGAAATCCTTTAGCCCTCTCCTGCTCTTCTCCTCTAAAGAGGAAGGCCATAATAAGCCCTACAACTACCGAAAACAGGACCGCTCCCAGGGCTCTGGCGAGCCCTATTTGCCAGCCCAGGACCCGGGCCGAAAGAATAATGGCCAAGACGTTTATCGCCGGGCCGGAGTAAAGAAAGGCTATAGCTGGCCCTAAGCCCGCTCCCCGCTTATAAATACCCATAAATAAAGGCAAGACAGTACAGGAACAGACAGCCAGTATAGCTCCGGAAACCGCTCCTACTCCGTAGGCCGTCACCTTAGGGCTGTCCGGCCCCAGATACTTCATTACGGCCTGGGAGGAAAGGAAATTACTCATAGCTCCTGCGATAAAGAGGGCGGGTACCAGGCAGAACAGCACGTGCTCCCGGGCGTAATCCTGCAGCATGTAAAAAGCCTCCAGGATGGCGCTCTGCATCCTGGGGTGTTGGAAGGGTAGAAAGTAGGCGGCTAGGAATACGGCTACAATTAGCAGGAGCTTAGTTTGCTTGCTCACAGGAAGAACATCTCCTTTTAAATTAGGTTTAAAAATGCTGTATCAAATTTAAACTAAGCTAAGTCGTTATGGGTATCTTCTATAGGCGGGGGACAAGAACCCAGTACTTTCCCGCTGGCTACGAGGGTTTCATAGCGCTCCCACTCTTCTTTCATCTGGGGGATATCCTTGATGGGAGTGGCCAGAAAAAGATCTAGTTCCTTTTTGTATTTATCCAACACCTCTTTGGCCAGCCGGTACCGGATGCGCTGGCCTTCCTTTTTCTCCTCCGCCAGTCCCACCGCTCTTAATCTCCTGAGATGCTGGGATACAGTGGGTTGAGCGATATCCATTACCGCCACCAGTTCACAAACATACATATCGCGCTCCAAAAGGAATTTAATTATCTTCATACGGGTAGGATCGGCTAAGACTTTTAGGTATTCAATTAATCGTTCCACACTTTCGCCTCCTGCAATTGGTTTCAGATACCCTTAAGATGTGTTTTTATATTCTTATATTGCTATTTACCTATATTGTAGCCAAAGCCTTTTCTTCCGTCAACCTTATGTGGGACTACTTGCTACACCCTTAGCCAAAGTTGCACTTCAACACGAAAAAGTCTTCGTCCCGAGCGAGTTTAAGGGAGCAATCCCCGAGAACTGCTTGACGAAGGCAAAAAAGTAAAATATTATATAAGAAAATGGTTATATATCTGCTGCCATGGCCTGCAACTGGAGAGGGGGTGAATTCAGGCTTGCAAATAAAAGAAGCCGAAAAAGTATTTAAGGCCCTCGGCCAGAGCTTGCGTTTAAAAATTATTGCCCTGCTGGCCGAGCACGAGTTCTGTGTATGTGAGCTGGAGGACATCTTCGGCGTTTCCCAGCCGGCTATCTCTCAGCATTTACGCATATTAAAGGAAGCGGACCTGGTGGAAGAAGAAAAAATAGGCCAGTGGGTATTTTATTCTTTAAAGCGAGAATACCTGCAAGAATTCCTGCAGGATTTTTCTTCCTACCTGTTTTCGCCTTTAGAAGCTAAAGAGGATTTGGAGCAAGAAAAGGCGCGGGTGGAAGAGTTGGAGAAGAATCCCAAAGTCAGTTGCCGGCCGGTCAGAAGGTGACCAACCCAAGAGATGGCAACTTTCAAAAAGGAGGCATCGTCACCATGGCTAACAGTCAAGCTGTAGCTCGCCTTTCATTGCTAGACCGTTTTCTTACTTTATGGATTTTCTTAGCCATGGCCTTCGGCGTGGGCCTGGGTTATTTCGTGCCCGGAGTGGCCACTGCCCTGGATAGACTGTCTATAGGTACTACTTCTATCCCCATAGCCATAGGCCTTATTGTTATGATGTACCCCCCTTTAGCTAGAGTAAAATACGAGGAGATGGGCAAAGTGTTTAAAAACAGTAAGGTGTTAGCCCTCTCCCTCCTCCAAAACTGGATAATCGGCCCTATTTTGATGTTTATCTTAGCCGTACTTTTCCTCCGGAATTATCCCGAGTATATGGTAGGGCTAATACTTATAGGGCTGGCCCGCTGCATTGCCATGGTCATCGTCTGGAACAGGCTGGCCAACGGTGACAGCGAATATGCGGCCGCCCTCGTGGCTCTCAATTCTATCTTCCAGGTCTTCTTCTACTCTATATACGCTTATATATTCATTACCGTGCTGCCAACCCTGATCGGCCTAAAGGGTATGCAGGTACAAGTATCCATCGGAGAAGTAGCCACCAGTGTAGCCATCTACCTGGGCATCCCCTTTGTGGCCGGCTTTCTTACCCGGCGGATACTTTTGCCCGCCAAGGGTAAAGAGTGGTACGGAAAGGTTTTTATACGCAAGATCAGCCCCCTGACTTTAATAGCTTTGCTCTTCACCATTGTGGTTATGTTCTCCCTAAAGGGCAATTATATTGTTACCCTGCCCATGGACGTAGTGCGGGTGGTTATACCACTCATCGCATATTTTGTGCTGATGTTCTTAATATCCTTTTTTTTGAGCATGCGCCTGGGAGTGAATTACGCCCAGACCACTACCCTCTCCTTTACGGCAGCCAGCAACAACTTTGAGCTGGCCATAGCCGTTGCCGTGGCCGTCTTCGGCATCAACTCCGGCCAGGCCTTTGCCGCAGTAATCGGTCCCTTAATTGAAGTGCCGGTTATGATTGGTCTGGTGAATGTGGCTCTGGCCTTTTCGCGCAGATATTTTACCCCCTCAGGAGAGCCCAAGACGGCGAGCAACAGGTAAGGAAATTTTTGGTCCAATACCCGACTTCCGAGTTGATGGGTACGTGCATAGCCCCCATAAAAAAAGCCGGCTCAAAAGCCGGCAATCACGGACTGGATTCTGTTTACCTCAAAAACCGCAAAGGATTTACTGCCTTATCCTTCTCCCAGAGTTCGAAATGCAGGTGGGGTCCCGTAGCATTACCCGTGCTCCCGACCAGGGCAATTATATCGCCCGCATTCACCCATTCACCGGGTGCCACCAGATTAGTTTGATTATGGGCATAAACGCTGCGATAACCGTCGCCGTGATCCAGAATGACTGTACGACCGTAGATGCTATTGCGCCAGCCGGCAAATTCCACTGTACCGGCCCGGGCAGCGCGGACTGCTGTTCCGCCTTCCGCCGCAATGTCAATGCCATGGTGGAACTCTTTGTTCCGCCAGCCAAAGCTAGAAGTGATAACCCCTATAAGCGGCCATATAAAGGAAGTGAGGCCGCTGCGCGAAACTGGCCGTACTATAGCCTTTTCTCCAGGCTTTTTATGACCAGGAATGGTAAGTAGAGTTCCCACCTGCAAGGTTCTGGGATCGGTAATACCGTTGGTAGCCATAATTTCTTCTACTGTTGAGCCGAAGGCCCGGGCAATACCCCAGATTGTATCCCCTTCAACTACTTCGTAGGTTCGCTCTGGTTCATAAGGCAAAACCAGAAACTGACCAGGAGTGAGGGGCGCTTTTACATCCAGATCGTTCATAGCTGCCAGGAGCTCACCATCGATCCGGAAGCGCCGCGCTATACGGCTCACGGTGTCTCCTTCTTCGACCCGGTAAAGGCGGGTCAAACTGTTTACCCGCCCTGCTAACTCTGCATATTCAGCGGGTGCAACTACGGCAGCTACCTGCTGCAGGTCCTCAACGACGGCTGCCCGGGCACTGGTCCCTACTGTACTGGCCAGAAAGATAGCCAGCAGCAGTGCACTTACCCGTAGTACAACCGTACGGCGGAGGAACATAACTTAGAATCACCTCTTTAAACTTTGGAATAACTGGTATAGCTTCCCTCCCCCAGTTTTTTATAGTTTAACCTGCTGCAGGTAGAAATATACCCCGATCCTTTTTAATATCTGGTGCGTTCGGTTTCGCGGGGAAAAAGGGCAGGCAGAGCGCGCAGGAGATCTTTATTGCTTTTGGTCTTTTTCATGGCGTCTATGAGCATCTCGGCTACTTCCACAGTACCCAGGTTGGCCGTAACCCGGCGGAAATGCCATACAAGCTCCAGCTCTTCGGGTGACAGAAGGAGCTCCTCCCGGCGGGTACCCGAACGTTTAACATCGATGGCGGGGAAAAGGCGTCGTTCAGCTAGTTTTCGATCCAGGATAAGTTCCATATTGCCTGTGCCCTTAAACTCTTCGAAAATAACTTCATCCATCCGGCTGCCCGTTTCGATAAGGGCTGTAGCTACTATAGTAAGACTTCCTCCTTCTTCCACGTTGCGGGCAGCACCGAAAAAGCGCTTAGGCTTGTAAAGGGCTGTCGGGTCCACACCGCCAGAGAGTGTCCGCCCACTGGGGGGTACCACCAGATTATGGGCGCGGGCCAGGCGGGTGATACTATCTAGCAGGATTACTACGTCCTTTTTATGTTCCACCAGGCGTTTGGCCCTCTCCAGGACCATATCGGCTACTTTAACGTGATTTTCCGGCAGTTCATCAAAGGTAGAGCTGACCACATCTCCCTTTACCGAACGTTCGATATCGGTCACTTCCTCAGGTCTTTCATCGATTAAAAGGATAATTAATTCGATCTCGGGATAATTGGTGCTAATGCTATTGGCAATTTTCTTTAAAAGTACGGTCTTACCGGCTTTGGGGGGAGAAACAATAAGGGCGCGCTGCCCTTTACCTAGGGGCGCAATAAGATCGATGATGCGAGTTGAGGGGTCCCCCTCCGGGGTTTCCAGCGTCAATCTCTCCTGGGGATAGATAGGGGTGAGGGCATCAAAATGTAATCTTTCTAAGCATGTTTCCGGATTTTCTCCGTTCACTTCTTCCACCCGCAGGAGGGCAAAGAAGCGCTCGTTGTCCTTGGGTGGCCTTACCAGTCCCTTGACTTTATCGCCGGTCCTTAAGTCAAAACGGCGAATCTGGGAGGGAGAAACATAAATGTCATCTTCACTTGGTAAATAGCCGATGGGCCTTAAGAAACCATATCCATCGGGCAGGATTTCCAGAATGCCCTGGGCCTGAAGCTGTTCTTCCTGCTCTTCAGCCTGTTGCTGCTGTTGTTTTTGTGCCAAGGCTTTAGCAATCTCAAAGACCAGCTCTTTCTTGCGCAGACGGGAATAACCCGTAAGCCCTATCTCCCGAGCAATACGGTAAAGCTCCACCATCGTTTTGCTTTCTAATTCTGCTATATCCAAGGAAAAAACGACCTCCAATACTATTTGTCTTTAAATTTCTCCCAATCGGCCAGAAATCTGGCTAACCCAATATCTGTCAAAGGATGCTTTATCATTTGCATCAGGACCTGGTAAGGAACAGTGGCGATATCCGCCCCTAGGCGGGCAGCTTCTAAGACATGCAGGGGGTGGCGTATGCTGGCAGCAATAATTTCCGTGGAGAAACCGTACTGGGCAAAGATGGGAACAATATCAGCCAGAATATCCATACCTTTGTGGCTTATATCGTCCAAGCGGCCAACAAAGGGGCTGACGTAAGTAGCGCCGGCCAGCGCAGCGAGCAAAGCCTGATTGGCAGAAAAAATCAGTGTTACATTTGTCTTAATACCTTCTCCGGACAACTGCTTAACAGCCTTTAAGCCTTCACCTGTCATAGGAATTTTAATAACCACATTAGGATGGATGGAGGCTAGCTCCCTTGCTTCCCGAACCATTCCCGGGGCGTCCTGGCTGAGCACTTCCGCGCTAACGGGCCCATTTACTATGTTACATATTTCCTCCACCACCTGGCGAAAAGGGCGGCCTTCCCGCGCTATCAGCGATGGATTGGTAGTTACACCAGAAATTATACCCAAATCGTTAGCACTTTTAACCTCTTCTATGTTAGCTGTATCTAGAAAAATGCGCAAAAAACACACCTCCCTACCAATACCTAATTAACCAATACCTAATTAATCTCCTTGTGCCAGGTAAAATTCGGGCCTTTACGCCCGGCCGGCACACCCGAAGACCCGCATCTTATGGCGGATAACTTCCCGGGCAGCCTCCTTGGCCGGCCCCAGCACTTTGCGAGGATCAATCTCTTCCGGCCTGGCTGCCAACACTTCCCGCATCTTTTCTACAAAAGCGATGCGGATATCGGTGTCGATATTAACTTTGCGCACTCCTAAGGTGATAGCGCGCTGTACGTCCTCGTCGGGTACACCGGAAGATCCATGGAGGACCAAAGGAATCCCTGTAAGCTGGCGAATGACCTGAAGGCGATCAAAATCTAATCGTGGTACACCGCGGTAACGCCCATGGGCAGTACCAATGGCCACCGCCAGAGCATCTACTCCTGTTTCTGCCACAAAGCGGCGGGCTTCTTCCGGTTCAGTTAAGGTTTCCTCCCAACTGGCCACCTGGACATGGTCTTCCGTACCGCCTATGCGGCCAAGCTCCCCCTCTACCGAAACCCCCATAGCATGGGCAATTTCCACTACCTGTCTGGTCATGGCAATATTGGCTTCCAGCGGTAGTTTAGACCCATCCACCATCACCGAAGTAAAGCCAGCGCGTAAAACTCTGAGGACTTGTTCCCGGTCGGTACCATGGTCTAAGTGTAACACCACAGGTACCCATGTGCTGGCAGCAGCCGTCCGAACCAGGGAAACTATGTAGTCTAACCCGGCATACTTAATAGCCCCCTGGCTGGCCTGGATAATCACAGGTGAGGCCTCTGCTTCAGCAGCTTCGATAATAGCCTGCAAAATTTCCATGTTGTTGCAATTAAAAGCTCCTATTGCATAAGATCCCGCTTCTGCCCTTTTTAAAACTTCAGCCAAAGTGACTAATGGCATTGGTTTCCCCCGCTTTCATGATTCAATATTATTATTGCCACTGCAGACGTTATTGAGCCACCCCTCCCCTACTATTCCGAGATCTTGTGCTAATTCCGCCAGGGACCGGTCATGCTGCATTACTGCCTGCTGGATTAGCTCCCAGGTTCCTAAGAACCCAACCTCCAATCCTGTGTCTTCACAGGTCAAAGTGAGGAGATCCTTCCTCCAAAGATCCCGGCGGATAAAGTGCCAGAAATGGGGGGTACCGCACATAATACAATTTAACTGCATCCAGAAACCCTTCCCCTTTTGCCGGCCCATACCCAAAAGGGGCGTCCCGCAAGTACATTCCAACCATTGATGGCGGCCTCCTCCCAGGGCAAAAAGGGAAAGGCTGTAGAATTCCAGACAGCCACATCCCGGACACCGCAAAGCACAGAAAACAGTAGTGGGAATAAGCATAGTCCTTTCCTCCCTTAGCTCCTTAAATTCGCTACTCCAGCGCAGAATCCTTCAGCTAAACACGGTTATAACATAACAAGGGTCCGGCTTTTTTAAACCGGACCCCTCAGGAGCTAAACTAGTACGGCTTCCAGCCCAAAATAACAATCATTCGCCAAAGCCGAGTTAACTAGTCTGTAAAGGGTTGAAAGATCAAAGGGTTTATGCAGGAAATGACGTACTCCTAGTTTCTGGGCTTGCTCTGCTAAATCCTTGTCATTATAGGCGCTAATGATGATCACCGGCAAACGGCAGGATAGCCGGTGTAACTCACTTAGAAACTCCACTCCGTTCATTCCTGGCATTTTCATATCGAGAATTACCAGGCTGGGGTTTTCTGTAATTATCTTTCTTAACCCCTCTTCACCATTAGCGGCCATACTGACTTGAAAGCCTGCTTGGCGCAAAGCTTCCAACAATAGACGGCGTACGCCCGGCTGGTCATCTACGATCAGGATCGTTTTCTCTTTCAGACCAGCTCACCTCCCATCCCCTGAGGGAGTTCTTGGTAAGGCGTCTGTCCGCTTCTGTTTGGGCTTCGCTATAGATTTTTCGCTTCCCTTCACTATAACTTGTGCACAAGGCTCGCTCCTCTACAAAAAAGTTATATTCGCCAACAAACTATAGATTCCTGTTTTTCGCCCCTTTTAACAATACAAAATTATACGACCAAGTCCTGCCCCTCTACCACAGCCAGCCACTCCCCTGTCACGGTACGTAGAAGATAAGGCCTACCTTCCCGCAAGTAGAGGCGGGGCAGGCGCGCACTGGTGGTAGGACGCCCCAGATTTACCCGAACTACCTCCCCCACTTCCGCGGGTATATCTCTTACATCCACTAGGGAAAGCTGCATGCCGATGCGGCCGACCACCGGCGCCAGCCGGTCACCGATCAGCACCGCCTCATCGCGGTGGTGCCAGCCCAGGTAAGCCAGTATGGTTTTAGCCAGAAAGCGGGCCAGGTCGCTTAGAGACTTAGGACGCGCAATAGCCGTTAGGCCCAGGCCGTCAGCATAACCTAAAGGCAACACTCCCAGGCGGGTGGCCTTAGGGGTTACATAATCTCCACCATAACCTACCGGTGTACCCGCTGCCACCTCGCGGATAGCCAAAAGACGAGCCTTTACTTGCCAGGGATCCTGGAGCTCGAGCCCTCGGCCTTTAGCACCCGGAGGCAATTGGCCATAGAGAAGGGTACCGAGCCGCACCATATCTAAGTGCATTTCCGGGTAATTAAGGCAAGCCACACTGTTGCAGATATGCCGGAGAGGGATGTTTATTCCTCTTTCCGCCAGGTCTGCCAGCACCCGGTCAAATCGCTCAAATTGCTCCCGGCTTTTCCGAGGATGGGAGGCCTCCGCCAGGTGGGTATAGATGCCTTCTACTTCCATCGCTGGCCAGGAGGCCATCTCTTGGGCCAGGACTACGGCCTCCTCAGGCTTAAGGCCCGTACGATTAAGACCGGTTTCTACTTTAAGGTGCACCCGTACGGACGACCCTATGTCCCGAGCAGCTTTAGCCGCCCTTTCAGCCCCTGCCCGGCTCTCTATAGTCAGGGTAAGGTTTTCTCGAATGGCCAGGGGTATTTCTTCCGGCAGCAAAGGGCTCATTAAAAGGATAGGTGATTCAATGCCGTTTCGCCGTAACTCGAGCCCCTCTGCCAAGGTGGTTACTCCCAGGTAGCTGGCGCCGGCCTGCAAAAATAGCCGCGCTACCTCTAAAGCCCCCGCTCCGTACCCATCCGCTTTCACCACTGCTAAAAGGCGCGTGCTGGGCTGCAATATTTTTCGAATCTGGTGCACGTTATTTTCCAAGGCGGTAGCCTCAATTTCTACCCAGCGGGGGCCCAGGATTCCGGCCAGCTTTCCCTTTGGAACAAAATCTTGATTCATAGAGCACCTCTCTAAAAAAGCTAATCCTCAATCGCTTCCTGCGCCGGCACTTGTTTCCGTCTCCCTGCTGTCCCGCTTTCGCCGCCAGAAAAGGAATCGGCGGAAAAGGTTGTAGGCTGGCTGGGCCAGGCGCCAGATCCAGTAATAAAGGGGCGAATACACCAGATCATATTCCCCGATAAATTCTGTAAACACCCCATTAAACCCCTTTTTGAACCGATAGAGGCCGTATAAAGGGTTGTCCTCGGAAAGGTCCCCCGGTACTCCCCGAAAATCATAAAGGGTACAGCCCTGTTCTTTGGCCCAGGAGATCATAGTCCACTGCAAGAGGTAATTGGGCATAACGTTGCGGTGCCGGTTGCTGGAAGCGCCGTACATGTACCAGGCCTTATCCCCTAGGATAAAAGCCAGGGTGCCGGCAATAGGCTGGTCCTGGTAATAGGCCATGAAGAGTTTGGCATAACCCTTTTCCACCAGTTCCTTCCATAGGATGACAAAATAATCATAAGAACGGATAAGAAAGCGGTCCCTCAAAGCCGTTTCCTGGAGGATATCATAAAATACAGCCAGATCCTCCAGAGTACAGTCTGTCTTAACCGTTACTCCCCGTCGCTGGGCCAAGCCAATATTATAACGGGTTTTGGGGTGGAGATTCTGCTTTAATTCCTCCAGAGAAGGGCGTAAATCCAACCGGAAAACGTGGCGGGGCTGGACGCCATCAAAGCCCGTGCCCGCGGTAGCTAGCCTGAACCCCCTTTTTTGCAATAGATGTTTAACTTCTACATTGCTGGACGGGATATCCGGATCAATTTTTAAAAGAATAGCGCCCTCCCGCCGGGCAAGGGCCTTTATGGCCTGGAGCAAAAAGTCGAATAAAGCAGTATTACTAAAATCCAGGACCGGCCCCCGGGGAGCATAAAAAATACTCTTCTGGATATAGGGGAGGTGGCGCTTGAGCAGGGAAACAGCGGCCACTATTCTCCCATCCTCTTCCACTACCAGCCGCAAGGGCCGCCACCCGGTGGCGGCCTTTACTTCGCCCCAGGCATAGGTCTGCAGGATATGGCCCTTGGGATGAGCGGCCACAAACTTATCGAAAAGTTTTGCTTCGGCCGGATCGATTAGGCGGTAGGTCAAATTCATTTAAATCACCTTTTTGCTTCAGCATAAGCCAGGGCTGCCCCAATAAAATCGCGGAAAAGAGGATGAGGCCGGTTGGGTCTGGATTTAAACTCCGGGTGAAACTGGCAGGCAACGAACCAGGGATGGTCATCCAGCTCAATAATCTCCACCAGGCGGTCATCAGGGGAAGTGCCGCTGATAACCATCCCCTTAGCTGTTAACTCCGCCCGGAAGGCGTTATTAAATTCATAGCGGTGCCGGTGGCGCTCATACACCAGCGGTTCGCCATAGGCTGCTCGAGCCCGAGTACCTTCCTGCAGACGACAGGGATAGGCTCCCAGGCGCATAGTGCCGCCCATGTTTTCGATTTCTTTTTGTTCGGGCAAAAGATCAATAACGGGGTAAGGCGTCTCCGGATCAAATTCGGCGCTGTTGGCAGCTTCCAGACCACAAACATTGCGAGCAAACTCTACTACTGCCAGCTGCATCCCTAGGCAGATGCCCAAATAAGGTATTTTCTTTTGACGCGCCCAGCCGGCCGCCAGGATTTTCCCTTCAATACCGCGATCCCCAAAACCGCCCGGCACCAGGATTCCAGCGCAACCTTTCAAGATAGATTCCAGGCCATCCTCCGTAAGTTCTCCCGAATAGATCCAACGGATATCTATAGCTGTGTCATGAGCCAGACCGGCATGTCGCAATGCTTCCACCACGCTCAAGTAAGCGTCAGGCAAGGTGACATATTTCCCCACCAGAGCAATGGTTACCTGGCGTTTGAGGTTTTTCATGCGTTCTACCATGGAGCGCCAGTCATCCATACGGGCCGGCCCACAATTTAAACCCAGCTTTTCCACTACGATGCGGTCCAGCCCCTCCTGTTGCATCATGAGGGGTACCTCGTATATGGATTCTGCATCCACAGCTTGAATCACAGCTTCCCTCTCTATGTCACAAAAAAGGGCAATTTTATCGGCCATCTCCGGGGAAAGGGGGCGTTCCGAACGGCAGACGATTATGTCCGGCTGGATACCGATGCTGCGCAGCTCTTTCACACTATGCTGAGTGGGCTTGGTCTTGGCCTCTCCCGCCGCCCGCAAGTAGGGCACCAAAGTGACGTGAATATACAGCACCCGCTCGCGGCCTATATCGCTTTTTAGCTGCCTTATGGCCTCCAGGAAAGGAAGGGATTCAATGTCGCCGACCGTACCGCCTATTTCGGTAATGACTACATCGGGATGGCTCTCCTGGGCCACCCGGTAGATTCTCTCTTTTATTTCGTTAGTGATATGAGGGATAACTTGAACGGTGCCGCCCAGGTAATCGCCCCGCCGCTCTTTGCTGATCACCGCCCAGTAAACCTTGCCCGCAGTTACATTGCTGGCCCTGGTCAAATTAATATCCACAAAGCGCTCATAATGCCCCAAATCGAGATCTGTTTCTGCCCCGTCGTCGGTGACGAAAACTTCGCCGTGCTGGTAAGGGCTCATGGTGCCGGCATCAACGTTAATATAAGGATCGAATTTCTGAATAGCTACTTTGAGGCCTCTGCTTTTTAAGAGCCTACCTAAAGAAGCGGCGGTTATCCCCTTCCCCAGGGAAGAGACGACACCGCCGGTAATAAAAATAAACTTTGTATGCGTTGCCATAATCCTTTTACATCCTCTCAGGAGCACTAATACCTAAAAGATGTAAAACATTGCGCAGGGTTATGCGGGTAGCCGTCACCAGAATAAGGCGCGCCCCCCTCAAAGCTTCCTCATCGGCCAAAACCCGGCAATTAGTATAAAAGTTGTGGAAAAGTGCCGCTAGCTCCTGGGCATAGCGGGTAAGCCGGTGAGGTTCCAGTGCCCTGGCAGCGCCAATTATAGTTTCCGGCAGCTCGGCAATCTTTTTAACCAGCTCTAACTCCGCCGGGTGGCGTAAGACACTGAGGTCAACCTCCCCAGGGGAAGGTACCTCTATTCCCCGCTCCCCAGCTAAGCGCAAAATGCTGCAAATACGGGCATGGGCATATTGCACATAGTACACCGGGTTTTCTGCCGTTTGAGAGCGGGCCAAGTCCAGGTCAAAATCTAAGTGACTATCGGGTTTGATCATCACAAAAAAATACCGCGCGGCATCCCGGCCAACCTCTTCTAATAGCTCCTCCAAGGTAACGTATTGGCCCGTCCGTTTGGACATGCGCAAAAGCTCTCCACCCTTAAAGAGGCGGACGAGCTGCATAAGCACTATTTCCAACTTGTTCGGGTCATGCCCCAAGGCCGCCATGGCCCCTTTCAGGCGCGCTACATGGCCGTGGTGATCAGCACCCCAGATATTGATAATGCGGTTAAAGCCCCGCTCAAATTTGTTGCAATGGTAGGCAATATCGGCAGCAAAATAAGTAGGCATGCCGTTTTGCCGTACCACCACTTCATCCTTTTCTTCGCCCAGGAGAGTACTTCTAAACCATAAAGCCCCATCCTTTTCGTAAATGTAGCCCCGTTCCTTCAAATCGTTTATGGCGCGGCCTACCGCCCCGGAATCGTGCAGGCTCTGTTCGCTAAACCATACATCGTAAAGAACGCCGAACTCCTCCAGGGTCTTCTTAATGGCTGCCAGTTTTTCCTCCAGGGCAAAGCGTACCAGCATCTCCCGCCTTAAAACGGGGTCGGCGTCCAGATACTTATCCCCTACCTGGTCGATAAAGCGCTTTACCGTATCTATAAGATCGTAGCCATGATAACCCTCTTCCGGCACTTGGGCGTCTATCCCGAAGGCCTGAAGATAGCGCGCCTCTAAGGAGAGGCCGAAGTTTTCAATTTGGTTACCCGCATCATTAATATAAAATTCACGGGTGACTTCATGACCGGTGGCCGCCAGCAAATTGGCTATAGCATCTCCCAGGGCTGCTCCCCGACCATGGCCTACATGCAAAAGGCCGGTAGGGTTGGCGCTCACAAACTCCACCTGTACCTTTTCGCCCCGCCCTATGTTGGACCAGCCGTAATATTCATCCTCCGCCAGAACAGCTGGCAAAACGGGCAGCGCCCAAGAATCTTCCAGGGTAAAATTAATAAACCCTGCACCGGCCACTTCCACTTTAGCCACTCCGGGTATGGGTTTTTCCAGGTGGCGGGTGATGATTTCCGCCAGCTGCCGGGGAGAACGGCGCGCCTGTTTGGCCAGGAGAAAGGCCAGGTTGGCCGCAAAATCTCCATGCTGTTTTTCCCGTGGTACTTCAAGCACAAAAGTGGGCAGCTCGTCGTAAGCCACCTCGCCGGCTGCCCTGGCCCTGGCCGCAGCCTCCTTCAAGGCTCTGGCCAGCCTTATTTTCATTTCCTGAACTAAGTTCACGGCTACCTCCTATATGGAACTTACGGTGATTTCTAACTGGTTATAACTAACCTTTTCGTAACCCACCTGCAATTCATATTCTAGATTAATACTTCCACCGGCGTCTGTCAAGTGAACTTCTACTTTAAAGGGCAGGATGGTAAGCCTCATGGTGCCGTAAGGGGTAATATAAAAACCGTCGCTCAAGACTCCTTCCTCAAAAGTGGCCTTGTGCTCGGCTGTACCCATCCGGTTTAAGGTAACCCGGCTGGGCTCGATTTTTAAAGAAGTCGTGGTTCCCTCCATACCTGCTAGGCTAGATTCGTTATAGAGGATGTAGTAGGAATTCTCCCGGCTAAAGAGACGTCCCTCGGTGATGAACTCGATGGAATCCTGCTCCCCCCATTCATGGGTCTGCGTACCCTTGACCTTCACCAGCACCTCTTTTTTCACCGGCACACATCCTTTCCCTAATATTAAAAGGAGCTCATCTGTTATATTCTTTTTTTTAAGGAAATTTCCTCTTGTTAACTTGCTATTAAGATAACTTTTATACCTGGTATTTTATACCTCCATGTGTTCCACAATCCTGCCTGAAGAAGCCAAACCTCGCCCGACGGCCAGAGACACGGGGGTTAACTCGCCCATGAGCCGGTCGAAGGTTTCCGGGTGCAGAGATTGGGGGCCGTCGCACAGGGCGCGAGCCGGATCGGGATGCACTTCAATAAGGAGGCCATCCGCGCCAGCGGCCACCGCTGCCCGGGCCAAGGGGAGGACATATTTCCAGCTACCTGTTCCATGACTGGGATCTACGATTACTGGTAGGTGGGAATTTTCCTTAACCACAGCTACCGCACTGAGGTCCAAGGTAAAGCGAGTGGCCGTCTCAAAGGTGCGGATACCCCTTTCGCATAAAATCACGTTGGGATTGCCTTTATCCAAAATATACTCGGCGGCCATGAGCCATTCTTCTACAGTAGCGGCAAAACCGCGCTTCAAAAGAATGGGTTTGCCGGTGGCCCCCGCCTCCTGCAGAAGCCGGAAGTTCTGCATATTGCGGGCGCCAATTTGAAGGGCATCGGCATATTCTGCCACCAGGGCCACATCCCGCGTATCCACTACTTCGGTAACAAAGGGCAACCCCACCTCTTCCCGCACCCGGGCCAGCATTTTAAGGCCCTCTTCTTCTAAGCCCTGGAAAGAATAAGGAGAAGTGCGCGGTTTAAAAGCTCCCCCGCGTAAAACTTGTGCTCCGGCCGCCTTTACCGACCGAGCAGTGATAAAGAGCTGTTCTTCGCTTTCCACGGCACAAGGACCGGCTATTACCACTATTCCCCTTCCGCCCACGGGGACATCCCCTATGCGCACAATGGTGGGGGTATCCTTCAGCTCCCGGCTGACCAGTTTATAAGGTTTTAGGATGGGGACTATTTTTTCCACCCCGGGCAAATTGATGATAGCCTCCGAGCTCAAAGCCCTCTTATCCCCGATGGCACCGACCACCGTCTTTTCCTGCCCGTAAATAGGGTGGGTCTTGAAACCCAGTTCCTCCAGCCGCCGGCAAACAGCAGCTATCTGTTCCCGGGTCGCCCCCGGCCGCATAACTACAATCATGCCTGCTGCCTCCTTCCCCTTTTGTAAGGCTCTCGAGTGAACCCCGTTATAAAAATTTAAGCTCCCCGTCCCAAGGGACGGGGAGCATACCCGCGGTACCACCCTAGTTGGCCGTACTTATAGGCCCACCTCTAAAGGGTACGGGAAAAGTAAAGCAGTATTCTTTTCCGATACCCCCTCCCTTTTAACGGCGGGAGCTCCGGCCCAGCCTACTAACAGATTCTTAGCACCTGTATTCAGCCTGCTTCTCCGAGGAGAACTTCAAGGAGTAAGGCTTAACCGGCCTCCCACCACCGCCGGCTCGCTGGATAAGCCCCTACTCCCCTACTTTTCCTCTTCCTTGAATTTGACATTATTTATTTGTTAGCTACTATAGCACGGGGGACTAGCCATCGTCAAGGGTTTTGATAAGGCAAAAACGAAGCTAACCCAGGGACAGGGCAAGCTTAAAGCGTCTACCTGTGGTACGGTTCGCCCCGCTGAATCTTCCAGGCCCGGTAGAGCTGCTCCAGGAGGAGCAGCCGCATCAACTGGTGGGGAAAAGTAAGGCGGGAAAAGGATAATTTAAAATCGGCCCGGGCTAAAACTTCTTCACTTAAACCCAGGGTTCCACCGATAACAAAGGCTACCTGGCTTCTGCCCCGGAGGGCAAGATCGGCCATAAACTCGGCCAGCTCTTCAGAGGAAAGCATCCGGCCCTGCCGGTCCAGGGCAATGGTATAGGCGCCGGGAGGTAGCAGGCGCAAGAGGGAGCGCCCTTCCAGCTCCATTATCCTGGCTGCCTGGCCGGGACTCAAGGGGTCCGGTACCTTCTCTTCGGCCCCTTCCCTTATTTCTAATTTTATGTAAGGCCGCAGGCGTTTGGCATATTCTTCCATGCCAGCCACAAGGAATTTTTCCTTGACCTTGCCCACGGCTAAAATATATACTTCCATGGTGCTATTCCCTCAAAAAATTTTGGTCCCAATTTCCGAGCCGCTCTTGTCGGAATTCGTTTTTACAGCACTCAAGATGGCTGCCTAAAAATATTTATTCCCTGGGCAGCTCGCCCAAAGTCACGGTAAAGTTTAATTCCCCTCTGAGCCTGCGGACCACACTTAAAGTAACCTGGTCTCCCGGCCTTTTCCCGGCCAGGGCACGGTCCAGATCTCCGTAAGTGAGTACTTTGTTGTTGTCTATCTTAACGATAATATCCTCCACCCGTATCCCAGCCCGGGCAGCCGGGCTGCCGGGCATTACGCCCCCTACAAAAAGGCCCGCAGGTATATTATACCACCCAGCCATTTCCGGCGTAATTTCCTTTAAATTGTATACCCCTAAAAAAGGCCGGCTAACATATCCTTGGCTGATAAGTTGGTCGATAATCGGCCGCGCATCATTGATGGGGATGGCAAAGCCCATACCTTCCACCCCGGTAGTAGCAATTTTGACGCTGTTAATACCTATTACTTCTCCTCGCATGTTTACCAGGGCTCCGCCGCTGTTGCCAGGATTGATAGGCGCATCAGTTTGTAACACCCGTAAGGTTATTTGCCGCCCCTCCTCCCCGCCTACGGTAATCTCCCGGTTCAGGGCGCTGATGACTCCTACGGTAACCGAGCGGGCGAACTCCCGGCCTAAGGGGTTGCCTATGGCTACCACTGTCTCACCCACCTGAACCCGGGAGGAATCTCCCAGGCGGGCTGTGGGTAAGTTAGTAGCCCTTATGCGCAAAACGGCCAGATCGCTTCTAGCATCCCGCCCTACCACTTCAGCAGGGAAAACCTGTTCCCGGTCGAGGCTCACGGTAATGCGCCCCGCTCCGGCAATAACATGATTATTGGTTACAATATAGCCGTTGGCACCGTCCAGGATAATTCCCGAACCCTGACGGATAGAGCTTTTGTCCAAAATGTCCCGGCCAGAGAGGGCAGTGATGCCTACCACGGCTGGCCCTACCTGTTTGGCCACCGTTACTACTGGCGAAACATCTCCCGCTAAATTAGGCGGTTGAGTTAAAGGCAGAGACGGAAGAGGTGTACTGGGCGGTAAGGGCAACGGCTTGGCTAAAAAACGCGGCGTCAGAACAGCGCTTACAGCCCCTCCCCCCAGGGCGCCGAGCAGCACCAACACCAACACAGCCAGCCACCACCGGAATCTGGAATACTGTTCTCTCATTTTTGTTTTCCCCCTTCTTTTTAAGCATTACCCAAAGTTATGGTATCTATCCGGGTTCTAGCTGACCGATCTTCTTGCTCCCCAGCTCACAATATAAGAAAATAGGCCGCTTACCCCGGAACACGGGATAAGAGGCCCTGGCGTATACCCATTTTTGCGCCTCCACTGGCTCGGCTGTCCCCCCAGCCTATCCACTGGAAAAGCTATACGGCCTCAAGGGGAAAAAGTGAATAGAGGAGCGGGCAACTGGGTTGGCCCCAAGCCGGTAATCCTCTTGATAGCCTCCTCAAAGGTAGTGCCCCGCCCCAGCTCCAGGAGAAGCTGCCTTAGTCCCTCCCAGCCCACCTTGTCTACCAAATAGTCTACCATCATTAAAGACTGGCGGTAGGCCAGGGCCTGGTCGGGAAGTTGATCAAAACGTGCATCCAATTCTTCTAGGGAATACCATTCTCTAATGTCCTCCGGCTCCGGGCCAGGCAACCGGTAGCCTGTGACCTGCCGCTCGATGTACTGGGCAATTCCTTCGGTTAACCAGCGGGGATAATTTCCCCGGGCCAGTTCATCCACTATAAGATGGGTAAATTCATGGATCATGGGCCCCTGGGCCTTGAAGGTGGAGACCAGGCTATTTCCCGGCTCCAGCCAATCCAAAGGTGATAGGATGCGCACCACGCCAGCCCAGTAGACTCCCATCGCACTCTCATCCGCTGCCCAGCCGAACTGCCGGGCCAGGCTCTGCCGGTCGGGATAAATTAAAATCAGGGTTTTGCCCCGGGGCCGGTACTCGAAAATCTCCGTAGCCGGCTGGTAAGCTTCCTCGGCTGCTTCCAGCACCACGGTGACTATGCCGGCATCCTGGGGACGATATTTTAAGCGAAAATGTTCGCTTTCGGCCACCAGCCAGTCGCGGGTTTGCCACTCAGTATGTTGCCGCGCCAGAGCCACTAGAGGACTATAGCTTAAAGTACGAGCCCAATTTAAGTGGCGGCACAGGGCTGCTCCGGCCAGCACTAGGCCCACCAGGCAGACCTTGGCCAGGGCTACGTGGAAAGGATTACCCAAATTTCTCCCTCCCCCAGGGAGCTCTTCGGTTTCTCCTTTCCCGATTATACTACAGCCCTATCTTGCTCTTCACTGTAAATGAGTGGCAAGAAAAACCCGGGCTTTCCAAGGTGAGCCCGGGCTTACGGAGATCTGCTATAGAGTGGCCTTCACTTCGTACCCCGCTTCGACCACAGCCTTTTTTAAATCTTGCACGGTTACCATGGTAGGGTTATAGGTAACCGCGGCCTCTTGGGCCTCCAGATCGACCTGTACCCTTTCCACGCCGGCTAAGCTTTGCAAAGCCTTTTCTACACTCATTTTGCAATGGCCGCAGGTCATCCCTTCTATCTTGAGGGTTACCTCCCGATTGGCAGAACCGCAGCAGCCCACTTAAGCCACCTCCTTTTAGTCTATGGTACCCCCTACGGGTATATCCCATGTCATTATAGCAGACTTGTGTTTTTAAAGCAACCGCCATCTTGCCGCGATTATCCCTGCTTTGGCAAGCCTGCTCTGCCCTTTGGCGTATGCTAGCTCCTGTGCAGGATAGGCAAAGGGAAGCTAGGGCCGCCGGGAAAGGAGGGTTAGCCCTCAGGGATCATGGTCATTATAAAGCGTCTAGAGTTGCCAGCTCAGCCAAGTACTTCTCAGCGGCCATAGCGGCGGCCGCGCCGTCTCCCACGGCCGTGGCTATCTGCCTGAAGGCCTTGGCCCGCACATCGCCGGCAGCAAAGACGCCGGGGACCGAGGTAGATAAGTCCTCTCTCGTGACAATATAGCCACCTTCATCCAGGGTGAGCGCGCCTAGCAAGAAAGCAGTATTAGGCTTATGGCCTATGAAGATGAAAATGCCGTCAAAGCTCTCTTCCCTTACGGCTCCGCTCACCACATCCTTTAGCCGCAGGGCTTCTACTTTACTTTCTCCCAAAATAGCCTCTACCACCGTATTCCAGCAAAAAGTTATTTTGGGGTGTTCCCGGGCCCTCTGCTGCAGCACTTGGGCAGCCCGTAACTTGTCACGGCGGTGGATGATAATTACTTGCTCGGCAAAGCGAGTAAGAAACAGGGCCTCTTCCACCGCCGAATCCCCGCCTCCCACTACAGCTACCTTCTTGCCCCGGAAAAAGGCGCCATCACAAGTAGCGCAATAGGAAACTCCCCGGCCTCTTAAAGCTTCTTCCCCGGGCACTTCCAGCGAACGGGGACTAGCGCCCGTAGCAATAATTACAGCTCTGCCCGTGTATTCACCCTCAGCAGTCCAAACCCGCTTCAGTTTCCCGGTAAAGTCTACTTTTTCCACCGTTGCCATCTCCAGTTTAGTTCCAAAGCGCTGGGCCTGCTCGGCAAATTTCATGGCCAATTCTACGCCGCTGATACCGTCGGGAAAACCGGGATAATTTTCTATCCTATCTGTCTGAGCAGCTTGCCCTCCCGGTGCCCCCCTTTCCAAAACTAAAGTGTTAAGTCCTCCTCTGGCTCCGTACATGCCGGCTGTAAGGCCGGCCGGGCCTCCTCCAATTATTAGAAGATCATAATTCATTTTCCTTTCCTCCCAGTTTCAGGCTTTTAACTTTCATGTGCTCCTTTTTGATACAGCTATCCATTATTACTTCTATACCGGCTTCCCTGGCTCTGGCCGCGGCCTCCGGGTGGCTTATGCCTTCCTGCATCCATATGACCTTTACGCCGCGCCTGATAGCCTCTTCTACCACCGGTGGTACTGCCTCTGGCTTCCGGAAGATATCCACCACATCTATTATTATTTCCGGCGGAATATCTTGGAGGGTGGGATAGCTTTTTTCTCCCAGTACACTGGCCACCCCCGGATTTACAGGTATAATGCGATAGCCTTGCTCCTGGAGGTAGCGGGCTACCTGGTAAGAAGGGCGATCTGGCTTATCGGAAAGCCCCACCACTGCTATAGTGTGTATTTTGGTAAAATCCATGGTAAATCAACTCCGTTTTAGTAATGTTATATTAATTATACGCTATCCCTAAGGGGCGGTACAAGCTCCCCTCCTAAAGGGGTTGTCCCATAAAACACAAAAGGCCGGCCTTAGGAGTTTAAGGCCAAGCCTTCCGCTTCGAATTAATGCCTTCTAGCGCAAGTAGTTGTAAGGGTTGCGGAACTCGCCGTTTATCAGAACTTCGAAATGGAGGTGAGGGCCGGTGGTCCTTCCCGAGGTGCCCACATATCCTATTACTTCACCGCGCGACACCCTCTGGCCTACCGCCACGTTATAGCCTGAAAGATGGGCGTAACGCGTTACCAGGCCACCGCCATGGTCGATGGTAATCATGCGCCCGTATCCGCCTTCATATCCGGCACCTGTGACGACGCCACTCTCTGCAGCAGCTACCGGGGTACCATAGGGAGCACTAATATCCACGCCAGTATGAAACTCGCGTCCACGGTAGCCGTAGGGAGAGGTGATGGGCCCGGACAAGGGCCACGCCAGACGGCCCGAACCGCCACCGCGGTAGGCTAGGGCTACGCGCATCTTTGTGCCGCGTTCCACAATCTTGGTTACAGGGTTTTTCACGACTTCTGTGCTGATGGCTTCCTTATACACTATCCGGCCGTTCTCGGCCACAAGGCGGTAGGTCACTTTCTTTTCTCCCTCTGACCCCGCCTGCCTTACACGTTCCTCTCCGCGCCAGAGATCGGAATTGGTCCTAACTTCGGTCTCATAGGGAATGCTTTCCGTTACCTCCTGGCGGTAAACCACTACCACGTGTAGGAGGGGATTCTTTTGGCGCAAATTGATGACTTGCCCGATATCCAGGCGCTCACCCTGGAGCTGAGGATTGGCTTCCTTAAGCTTCTCCACCGTCAAGCCGTATTTCTGGGCAATGGTCCAAAGGGAATCCCCTTCCTGGACTGTGTACTGACTTACCTCCTCAGTGCCGCCTTTGAGCATACTTAAAACCTGGTCCGGCGAGGCTATTTCGTCGGGGGAAACCAGCTTTCTATCCAGACTTACTTCTTCCTTAAACTTTACTTCTTCCACGACAGCGCCGTCCCTGGGAAGAAAATCTTTTTTGAGCTGTTCCAGGACGGCGGTAGCACTGGCCTCATCCCGGAACACGGCCCTGGGCACTCCGTCTATCTTAAGCTCGAAGGCTAGTGTTTTTAAGGTGGTTTTTGCTGCTAAAAGCTGTTCAAGCTCGTCTCCCGTCTTGATTTGCCCACGGCCGGCTCTTACCCGAACATATTCTACTTGCTCAGCCAGCTGCACTCCTTGATAGCCGGCTTTCTCCATAGCCGCCAGAATTTTTTCTATAACCTTTTCGGCTTCCTCCCGACTGGCGGCTATAGCTACCCTTTCTCCGCCAACTATTATGGCCCATGCATTGGGTGCGGTAGCCCACCGCCAGCCCCCCAAAAGGACTAACCCTCCTACCAATATACCTATAGCCAGGTTCCTCTGGTAAGAATATTTACCATCTTTTTTTTGATAAAAACTGTATATAAGCCCCGCTTTTTTCCTCAAGTCCCTAACTGCTTTACCGGCAACCTCCGCACCCTTTACCGGCCAAACCTTTGCCTTTTGCTTAAGAGTTTGCAACCACTCTGGCTGCCTATAGTGCGGTGGCATGACCTCCCCCCTTCATCCTTATAGACTTAGGCCACAGCCGAGCACCCTTTCCCAATTATATAATTCGCCTTAAAGGGCGGTAAATCCTGCCACACTTTAAAATTTCGCCTTAGATTTGGCCAGAAGGTAAAGGGCCGCTTCCAGCCGGATCTGCTGGATAGCGCAGGCGACGGCATCCGGCTCCCTTAAGTTACCGCTTACTGCCAGCGCTGCGGCCTGGCATCCGCCGCTGCAGTAAAAGCGAGCCCAACAGCGCGAGCAGCGGGGTTTATTATAGACATGGGCCTGGCGAAACTCCTCCTGGAGATCCCGTGCCTCTATTCCCCTGGCCACATGGCCTAACCGTAAATCAAGTTTACCCACCAGTTGGTGACAGGGATAAAGATCGCCGTTTGGGGTGACAGCCAGGTAGCTGAGGCCTGCTCCACAACCATAAAGGCGTTTGTTTAAACAGGGCCCGCCGCCCAGATCAATATTAAAGTGGAAAAACTCGAAGGGCTGGCCTCGAATACGAGATTCCCAGTAAAGGATCGCCAGTCGCTGGTATTCTGCCCTTAAGGCAGGAATGTCTTCCAGCCGCAGGCTGTAGGGCGCTTCCGGCGGTGCCACCACCGGCTCCAGGGAAAGAAAGCGGAAACCTAAGGAGAGCAGATGTTCTGCATCCCGGCTAAAGTCCAGGTTGGACCGGGTGAAGGTACCCCGGATCCAGTAATCGCGGTGGTCGCGCACAGCAATAAATTCTTGGAGCCGGGGCAGAACCGCGCGATAACTCCCCTCTCCGTTGGGCAGGCGCCGGTAGCGATCATTGGTTTCCGGCCGGCCGTCCAAGCTTAAGATAACGCTAATATCCTCCTTGTTTAGAAAATCCACCACTTCTCTGGTCAGCCCTAGGCCGTTGGTGGTCAGGGTAAAGCGTATCTCTTTCCCCAGGGATTGGGCGCGGGCGCGGCCATAGGATACCAACTCTTTGACTACCCGAAAATTGAGGAGGGGTTCCCCGCCAAAAAAGTCTACTTCTACCCGGTGCCTGGAACCCGAAAGCTCGAATAAAAGATCCAGAGCAGCCCGACCTACCTCTTCCGTCATCAGACCCCGGCTACCGCCGAAGGGGCCTCCCCCGGCGAAGCAGTAAAGGCAGCGCAGGTTGCAGTCATGGGACACATGTAGGCAGAGGGCCTGTAGCAACGGTTCAGGGGGCTGGTAGGTATCTCGAGCCACATCCCTGGTGAAGAGGCTGCCTTCTTCCTGGCAGCGGGCCAGTTCGGCCAGCACTTCCTCAACAACTTTTTCACCGTACAGGCGGGTGCTATGGGGCAAAGAGAATCTGTCTTCCCCGCCAGTCCGCGCCAGCTCGACCAGCACTTGCCTGGTTGGCGGATCAATAATATGCAGGGCACCGCTGTTTACATCCAGGAGCAGATCTAGCTCATTAAAAGTAAACCAGTGGAGGTCTGCTTCCCAATCTATACCTTGCAGGTGGGGTAATTTTTTGCCGCTCATAATAAATATAATAGCATATTTGAGAGCTTCTTGATCAACCCGGTAAGGAACTGGGTTATCCCCAGTTTTTATTCCAGGCCTGCTTGGCTTTCGCTCGCTCCGGAAACCCTCGCGGGCCAAACTAGCGCTCG
>NZ_JBJHHE010000013.1:0-91957 GCF_056378755.1 Thermanaeromonas sp. DSM 22490 | reverse complement strand
TAGGTAATTAGTGGTATTTACCTTGAGTGTCCTAAAATTTCGTTATCCTTGAACCGTTTTGGTCAACAGTCTCCTAGGCGGCTACCGCGTGCCGGTAGAGGATTTGCCCGCCGGGCTAAAGGTGCGGGTGGTCTACCTGGTAGCCCCCAATACATACATACTGGCCCAGGTGTCTGCCGAAGTGCCTCCGGGGACTGTACCTCCCGCGCTCAAGTTTTCCGTGCTGCCGCGGGGCAACAAATTTTACCTTCTCGGCACCACTACCGCCGACCGCCTTTATCTTTACCATGAAGATGGCCGCCGGGAGAATGTGGCCCTGGCCGGTGGGGGTTATTTCAGCCATGAAATGAAAGGGGAGCCCGAGGAGAAGAATCTCCTGCTGGTGGCCCTGGACCGCCGTACCGGCGGGGTAACGGGCGGAAAAATTGACCTGGGGCCGGCCGGGGGCCTCCCCTTTTGGGACATCGAAGGGCACTGGGCGGCCGAGGACATCCGCGAACTGACCCGCCAGGGCTTGCTGGCGGGCTTTGAGGACGGGAGCTTCCGGCCGGACCTGCCCGTTACCAGGGTGGAATTTGTGGCCTTGCTGGTCCGCCTTGCCGGGTGGCCAACGCCCTCCGCCTCCACCCTACCCTTTGCCGGTGCCGCAGATGTTCCGGCCTGGGCCAGGGATGCGGTGGCTGCTGCCCGGGAGCGGGGGCTGGTGGCGGGCTTTGAGGACGGCACCTTCCGGGCCTCCCAACCCCTTACCCGGGCGGAAGCCGCTGCTTTTCTGGTGCGCTACCTGGGCGACCGCGCTCCTTCCCCGGCCTTAAGCCCGCCCTTCAAGGACTGGCCTGAAACACCCTCCTGGAGCCGGGAGGCAGTGGCCCGGGCCTACGCCGCCGGTCTTTTGCGCGGAGTGGCCCCGGATACCCTGGCACCCCTCTCTCACCTCACCCGCGCCCAAGCCGCCGCGGTTTTAAGGCGCCTTCTGGCCTTGTAGCGCAATTTATAAGAATGTTATAATGTAGAAAAACTCACCTTAAGGTGTAAGGCGGTGACTGTGGATGGCCATCAGGGAAATCGCGGCGACCGGCGATAAGAAGAGATATACCTATCGCGACTATCTAGAGCTGGGGGATGAGGGCCGCTACGAAATAATAGAGGGGGATCTGTATTTGACACCGTCACCGGGCTTCAAGCACCAGAACGTCGTGAGGAAACTGGCGAGATTATTAGCTGATTGGGTGGAAAGCCGAGACCTGGGCGTGGTTATAACCGCTCCGTTTGATGTGGTCCTCCAGGAGGAGACTATTTTGCAGCCGGACATTCTCTACCTGGCCAGAGAAACTTACCACCGCCTAACGGATTCTTGTTTAAAGGGACCGCCCGATTTAGTGGTTGAAGTAATTTCTCCTGCCTCAGCCCGGCAGGACCGTATCAAGAAAAGCCGCCTTTACCAGCAACACGGAGTGAAAGAATATTGGCTGGTGGAGCCCGAGGCCGCCACGGTCGAAATTTTCACCAATGCGGAAGACTGTTGGCACTTGACGGGGGCTTTCGGAAAAGAAGAGGTCTTAAGCTCACACCTTTTACCCGGCTTAGAGATAGATCTAAATACGATCTTTACCTATCCTCCGGGGCTCGAGCTGTAACTTGGGCCATCCTTTTTTAAAATTACGAGCTGGCGGGGGGATGACCGTGCAAGACATGCTGGAACTGATCCTGGCCAGGATCCGGGAAGCGGCCGATCCCGACAAAGTTATCCTTTTTGGCTCCCGCAGCCGGGGCGACCAGGACCCCAGCAGCGATTACGACCTCCTGGTCTTAAAGCGAGGTGTGAGCAACCGGCGGGCCCTGGCCCAGAAGATATATAGAAGCCTGGCCGGGCTCCCGGTATCGGTAGACATAATAGTGGAGACGCCGGAAGGGGTAGAAGAGTACCGCCATGTGGCGGGCTTTGTCTACCGGGAAGCTCTAAAGGGGATAGTGGTATATGAAAAGGGACAGGAAGGATAGAGCCTGGCAGGTATGGCTGGAGCGCGCCCGGAGCAACCTGGCCCGGGCTCGAATGGGACGCCAATCCGAGGACATACTCTACGAGGACCTCTGCTTCGACGCCCAGCAGGCGGCGGAGAAGGCCCTCAAAGGTTTGCTCATCTATCTCCGTATCGATTACCCCCGCACCCATTCCATCGGCCACCTTTTGAGCTTGTTAGAGCGCCGGGGTAAAATCGCCGTGCCCACCCATATTAGAGAGGCGGTGACCCTCACCGACTATGCCGTCACCACCCGTTATCCTGGCGATTGGGACCCGGTGGACGAGGAAGAATATCAGGAAGCCGTGCGCCTGGCGGAAGCTACCTATAATTGGGTTTTGGAGGAGATTGAAAGGAAAGAATCACAAAAAACCTATCAGGAGCTTCCTCTCCAACGATAGCTGCTTTCGGCAGAAAGGAGGAATGACAACTGGACCCCAAGCCTCGACCCAACCATGCAATTTATATAGAGGTTTTAAGAAAGATGAGCCCCGAACAGCGGTTGCTAAAGGCTTTCGAGCTATCGGCCTTAGGAAAGCAGCTTTTTTTACACGGTTTGCGGGAGAGATATCCTGAGCTTTCCGAAGAAGAAATTAAAACAATATACTTGGAGCGTATAAGTAAATGTCACAACAGAAATTACTAAAGAAAGTCATTGATACCCTTGAAAAAGCCGGTATTCAGTATATGCTAACCGGTTCACTAGCGTCCAGCCTTCAAGGTGAGCCCAGGTTAACCCATGACATTGATATAGTTGTTTCCATCCCCAAGGGTGCAATAAACAAACTTTTGGAAGCATTTCCTCCACCCCATTACCATCTCGATAAACAGAGCATTATATCTGCCCTTCAGGAAAAGAGCATGTTTAACTTAATTGACGTTCATGAAGGGGATAAAGTAGATTTTTGGATATTAACGGAGGAAGCTTTTGATCAATCTCGCTTTGCTCGACGGATTGCTACTGAGTTTATGGGGCTCAAGATATATGTCTCTTCTCCTGAAGATACTATTCTGGCAAAGCTAAGGTGGGCTAAACTAGCGGGTGGAAGCGAAAAACAATTAACTGATGCCCTGCGGGTATATGAAGTACAATTAGATAGATTGAATAAGGAATACCTCCAATATTGGGCTAAACAATTGAAGGTTGAAGATTTGTTAGAGGAAATCAGGAGAAGAAGCTGCATAAAATAAACCCCGTAACCCGCCAGACAACGGATTACGGGGCTTGGCTTTTCCCTCTAACTTTTCTCCAACCAGAGTATTACGACGTGCTCGCCTGCTTCCTTATCCCAGGTGGCTAGCTGTTTTTCCAGGAAGTTGGCCTGGGTGAGAAGCTGTTCCCTCTCGGCTGTCTCTTGGACCGCGTTGACTTTGGCCACTGCCTCCCGGTACTGCTCCAGGATGGCGCTGAACCGGGCTGTGATGTCCTCGCTTTCCTGCCGCTTATCCAACAAGGTGCCCAGGTTCACCAGCTTATCTACCAGGGCGGGGGCTGCCTCCGGTGCTACGGTAAACCTCACGGCTGCCCGCTGTTCAGTGCCTGTATTCTGCACTGCGAAGACCTGGGAGGTGGCCTTGACTGTCGCCCCTGCCTTAAGGGCCGCGGCCAGGGCCTGGTCTATGTCGCTGGCCGCTACGGTGAGGAAGGTGCTGGTGATCTTCCTCTCTTTGTTTAAGAAAGCTACGGGCGAAACGGGCTGGCTTTGAGCCACTGTAGTGGGCCGGGGAGAAGCCTCTCTTCCTGGCTGATTACCAGGAGAAGAGCTTTTGTCACCTGGCCTGGGAGAACCCCCCGTTTCCTTGCCTTCCTTCAGGGGAAGACTTTCTTTTTTATCTCCTGCGGGCGGGGCCTGGCCTTGCTCCCCTCCTATGACTGGTTGGCCCCCTGCGCCGTTATCTACTTTACGGTCCTCCATGGAGAGGCCGTTATCGGGATACGGACCAGAATCACCTGGCCCCGGTAATGCCTGCCCTGCCGGAGGCCCGGAGCTCAGAGCCGCCAGCCACCCGGCTGGCGTCCAGCCACGGGCTGCATAGGCTAAGGACCCGGCAGCCAGGGTGAGGGCTGCTGCGGCAGCGGCTACCCATCGCTTCCAGCCGGAAAGGCGTCGGCGGCGGTTTTCTATCTCCTCCAGCCGCACCATTATTCCTGCTGCCAGCCCGGCTGGAGCGGGAGGCGTCAGTCCCGGCAAGGAGCGTAAAGTCTCCAGCAGAGCCTTAAGCCCGGCGAGATCTTCCCGGCAGGCGAGACAAGAGTTTATATGGCCCAGGACTTCTGCCTCTTCGCCAGGGCTTAAAATTTTATCCAGATGTAAGGGAAAAAGCTCTCTTGCTTCCTGGCAGTTCATTTTTTTCACCTGCGTTACCTTTAAGCCTGGCCTGGCTAAAGGGGTTACCCTCCCGCCCTTTTTATCCAGGCACTTTTACCCTAACCCTTACGAGGTATGTATACATAGTATTCTTAAAGCCGCGTTTATTCCTCGCCCGGGTTCCTCCCCACCGGCACCTACGCCCCCGCCTTCCGGCTGCCAGGGGCCCTCTCTGCTTCTAATTGGGCCACCTTCTCCTTCAGGGCCTGGCGCGCCCGGCTCAGGCGGGATTTCACTGTGCCCAGGGAGCAACCCAGCACCCGAGCGATTTCCTCGTAATTCAATCCCTGGAACTCCCTCAACACCAGGACCGCCCTGAACTCGGGAGCCAGCTCTTCCAGGGCCTGCCTTATGTACAACTGCCTCTCCTTGGCATCCAGCACTTCCTGGGGGTCCGACCCCGCTGCCGCCAGTTCCCGGCTGACCTCTCCTTCCTCGGTAAGGAGGGGCTCATCCAGGGAATAAGCTATATTATCTTTTTTATTTTTACGCCGGGAATTGAGGTACACGTTCACCGTTATCCGGTGGAGCCAGGTACCCCAGTCCGCCTCAAAGCGAAACTTCTCCAGGTTTAAATACGCTCGTACGAAGACCTCCTGCGCCAGGTCCTGGGCGTCGGCATGATTCCCCGTCAACTGGTAGCTCAAAGCGTAAACCCTATCCTGGTACGCCAGAACTATCTTCTCGAACTCCTTTTTCTTATCACCAAGGTTCAAGACCAACACCCCTGGAGGCCCGGCACTTTCCCGGACACTTATTAGACAAAAAAAGACACCAGAAAGTTCCCGTCCGGCTGGCCAAAGTGAGAGAAAATTTTTGGAGCCATGACAAAAGATGCATTGCAAAGACAAGCGATTTTTATACAGCGTTGCCATAGCAAATACTGCACGTGGAAAGCCATACTTATTATGCCATAACACTGCATTTTATTCCACACCTGGGGCGATCTGTGCAACAATTTCCAGACACCCTAATTTCCAGATCTCCCTCCTCAAATTTTTTACTCCCGCCGGGAACTTTTGGCCGGGATCAAGTGTCTAATAAAGTGGGTTCACGAGGGAAAGCCCGCCAGTCCAGGTAGAGAGCTGCGCAGGTGCGCAAGATATACCTCCAATGGAGTCTCCTGCCTTGGCGGGGCTTCCCAGCAGACGCAGCACAAGTCGCAATACCATGATGCAGCAGAGAACGCGAAACCAGAGCAAAGGAGGGAAGAGAGGGCAAAGAATGGCGTGCCAGGCCAAGAGGAAGTGAGTCACCACAAACGGTGGTCATACCTTAAATGAGAGAAAACTCAAGGAGGGACAACATTTGAGGAAAGTACGTAAAAAATGGCTTTCCATCCTGCTCACGCTGGCCATGCTCGTGGGGTTGATGGTACCCTTTGCCGGGTCAGCGTTGGCGGATACGACGTATGGGACGTACAGTGGGGCTTACGTTTACATTGATGCCGATACCAACCAAGAAGCCGGTTACGCCCAAGTCGCTGAAAAGAATGACTGGGGTGCGACTGGTGCAGCTAACATTTATGCTACTGTTACGCTCCCGAGCGGAGTTACTTACAATACTACTGCTGAGAGCACTACTGTAGATCAGTACGTGTATATCAATGGTTCGCCGGCAGTCTCAAGTAATTTTTATAGTGCCTCGAAGAATTCAGTGACAGTTAAGCTAACTCCTCAAAGTGGCGCTTCAAACGATGCTATTAAGTTCTTATTTGATAGGGACAAGAAATCGAAACTCGACGTTGAATCTAGCTTTAGTGGCGATGTAAAGGTAACTATTGAGATTATGGGTGTCGACTCTGCAGGTAAAGTCCTGTGGGTAGAAAGCGAAAGTATAACTGTTGCGAAGGTAGTAGCTAAATCTGTTACTGTGACGGCCGACGATCCCAAAACGATCCAAGCCGGAAGTAACAAGGCTGCTGCCAACATTACTATTCAAGAGAGCAGAGCTAAGACACTCTCGGTGGGCGAAGTTGTGTACTTCCAGATTGAAACTGCTGATGTGAAGTTTGCATCGGCTCCACAAGTCGACTATAGCGCTGATATGAATGTAACCCAGAGCACTGTTCCAAGCGAAGGAACACGCCTATTCTATGTAACCATCACCGATGCCTCGGATGTCTTGCCCGGAAAGCTCACCTTAAAGCTTGACGTTGATCCCGGCAAGCTCCTCGTACCTCCGCCTGTAACGGGGGACATTCAGATTACGGTCTACAGCAAGAAGTCGGATGGCACCAATGGTAAGATTTCTAGCACGACGCTCACTGTGGCTAAAGTTGGTTCGGTGTCTGTCGCCGTAACTGATGCAAAGTACACAAGTGGTACTGTATATGCTGGCTATAAGGACGCCCAGACGGTGAAAGAGGGTAGCAACGCAGCAGAGTTCAAGCTGAAGGCGACTGGTGGCAATATAAGCAGCGGTAAAGTGGTAGTCGTCGAGCTGACGGCTGGTAAGTTTGGCAGCACGCCGTTTGCCGTTAAGGATAAAGATGGAAACCCCGTATCCGTTCCCATTAACACATTTAACGATGGTAAGAGTGCATGGTTTGAAACACCGAGCAACCAGAGTGAATTGAAACTAACAGATTTTAGCGTTGTAGTACCTGGTGATACTACAGCAGGCGATCTAACTGTAAAGGTAAGCGGTACTGCCGGGGCCAGCGGCGAGGTTGTGATTGGTAAGATCGCAAAACCGTTCTCCGTGACCGCCGATGCGCTTCAAATCCCGTACCTCGGCCAGGGCCAGGCGGCGGGGGGCATTGTGATTACGGAGGCTGCAGCCGGTAAGATCCTTGCTGGTAAGCTGTATCTCGAGCTCCCAGAGGGCATCACCTTCGATGGAAAACCTACTGTTAAGGTTACTGCTGGCAATATAGATGCCTCCAGGAATGATACGGAGACAGACTCCAATACCCTAGTTATCAATGTTAACGCCAAGAGCGGTATCACGAGCACGATCAAGATTTCGGGTATCAAATACAACGTTAGTCGATCTGCCCTTGAAGGCGATGTTGCCGTTAAGATATGGGGCGAGGATGCAACGAATAAGTGGGATGGTAAGACTATTGCTAAAGTAGCTAACGCCACCATCGTCTCCGCCACGAAGCGTACTGCCGTATTCACCCTGGGCAGCAGCGCCTACACGGTTAACGGCGTATCCTACACCATGGACGTAGCCGCGTATGAGAAGAACGGCCGGACCTACCTGCCCGTCCGTTACGTGGCCTACGCTCTGGGTGTGGATCCGGAGAACGTGTACTGGGACGCCGCTACCCAGACCGTGACCCTGCTCAAGGGCACCAACGCTGTCCAGCTTACCATCGGCAGCAACGTGCTGAAGCTTAACGGCATCAGCATCACCATGGACGTTGCTCCTGAGCTGGTGAGCGGCCGGACCATGCTGCCGTTCAGGTTCATCGCCCAGGCTCTGGGTGCGACCGTGAGCTGGGACGAGGCCACCAAGACGGTGACCATGAACCTGCAGTAAGGGTTTGATGTCTCTGGCCCGGGTTCCGTGAGGACCCGGGCCTTGCTCTCTTAAGGGGAAGAATGGTTTGAGGGAGCTGGAAGTGATGCTGTTATGTAGCAAATGGGTCAGTGCGAGAATACTGAGGTCAGGGGTGGTACGGAGGCTACTGGCTTGTAGTGTAGCTCTCCTATTGGCTATCCTTTTGGCTTTTCCCGCCTATGCGGGGGAGGGAGGGGAGCCTGACGCCCTGACTCTGGAGGAGGCCATAACGCACGCCCTGATCAATAGTAAGGACCTACAGCTGGCCAGAAACAACGTGGATCTGGCTAAGACGAAGAAAGATGAGACCTGGGATATGTATAATGCCGTGCTCATAAACACGCACATTCGAGGTACGGATATGTACGTTAGCGTGCCCAGCGGGCAGGACCCCACGGGGGCGGTTTTTAAAACCGATTACGACTGGCGGGTGGCCCAAAAGGATTATGAAACTAAGGTGGCCAGCCTGGTGGCCAGTGTGTACCAGAAATACTCCGCCGCTCTGCTGGCCGGGAAGCAGGTGGAGGTGGCTAGGCTCAACGTAGCCCTGAGGGAGAGGGAGCTTTACGAAGCGGAGGCCAGACTGCGGGCCGGAGCGGAGAGCAGTTTCGCGGTGGTACAAAAGCGTTCGGCCCTGGCCTCGGCGCGGGCGGAGTTAGGACGGGCGGAGGAGCAGTTGAGCAAAGCCTACGCCGACCTAGGTGATCTCCTGGGCCTGCCTAAGGGGTCCAGACCCGTTCTTACTACCCAGGTGTCCTTCAACCCTATGGTGGTGGAGGATCTGGACCGGGAGATCAAGAATATCATCGAGTCGAGCCCCCAGCTCTGGAAGGCGCAGGAGACCGTGAAGTTGCAGAAGAACATCTACGGCATGGTGAATTCCTATGATGTGGACAGGATCAATCTCAAAAACGCCCAACTGGGCGTGGAGATGACTCGTGACCAGCTGTACCTGGGCCTGGTTAGCGCTTACGCTAACGTGAAGTCTATAGAAGAGGACTACAAGAAGGCTCAGGAGTCCCTGCGGGCCGCGCAGGAGGCCCTGCGTATCGCTTTACTGCGCTATGACCTGGGCATGGCCACCCGGGCGGAAGTGATGAGCGCCGAGGCCGCTGTAGCTGGTGCGGAGGCCCAACTGGCTGCCCTCGCCTGGCAGCACGCTATGGCGGTTAAGGCTTTTTACGAGCCGTGGGCCTGGTCGGGTAGCGGCTCTGCTGCTTCCTCAGGCGGTAGTTCCACCGGCCAGGGAACAAGCAGGTAGCCGGAAGAGCCCGGGAATGGCCGGTGCAAGATAATATAGGGAAGACCAGGATAAAGAAGCCTCGCTTCGTCATGTTGCAGGAGCGAGGCCTCTTTTTTGGGGGTCTATTATGAGTGAAGTGCACGGTCTAATGTCCTGGGCGTTCCCGGCGAATACGCGTGAAAGGGCAGTCTAATATTTCATTTGATGCAGATATTAGGGGTGCGATATACTTAGAAGTGCAGGAAGAGATATTGAGGGAAAATTGAAATAGATTCATTTGAACGCGAAGACAACTGAGCTATTCGGGCTAGGTTGCAGAAAGGGTGAAAAGAATGGCAGCAGTCGAACCCCTTTATGACAAACGCTATCAATGCCTCTACTGCGGCCGGCAGTTTACCAATAAAAAATTGCGCGTTAATTATGCACGCCAGGTAAAAGTGGACAGCGATTTTTGTACCTACTTTGAGGGTGAGAACCCCTATTTTTATGACGTGGCTGTGTGCCCTCACTGTGGCTATGCTTTTACGGCAAATTTTGGGCCGGTAAAAAAAGAGCGGCGGCCGCTGATCGAGGATCAGTACATAGCTAAAATCGTTTATAAAGATTATACAGGTAGGCGAGACCTGGAAACGGCTATAAAGGTATATAAGCTGGCCTATCTTACCGGCAGCCTGAACCTGGAAAAGAGCTCGGTAATGGCGGGTTTATGCCTGCGCCTGGCCTGGTTCTATCGGTACAGAAACGAATTAGAATCAGAGCAAAAATACCTCCGCTACGCCAGCCGGCTATATCAGGAAGCCTACTTCCACGAAGCCCCACAAGGGAGACAGGCTAACCTCTGGATGTACCTTATCGGTGAACTGGAAGGCCGGTTGGGAAATTACCTGGGAGCCCGCCAGTGGCTGGGAAAACTGATCTCTGTCCGCAACCTGGAACCTTATTTGCGAAACATGCTCCAGGACAGGTGGGAGTATTATAGGGAACGGTTAAAGAATGTGGAGGCGGCAGACGGTCCCCAGTAACCCGTACCCTCCCGCTTTACCAGCATTACTTTGCGCCACTTACTGGGTGGTCTGCAAAAGCGGGCTTCTACGTTTGCTTCGGTCAAGAGGTCCAGGGAGGCTCCGATTTCGGCAAAACTTATAACTAGTATTTCAGGAGTTATATTTTGTTGAACAAGCACCGTTTACAGAAACCCAGGATCGCAAGCCATAGTGAAAAATCCAGCTGGGCTTAAATGAATTGAGGGGGCTGTTGCCCCCTCGCGCTAACTCCACCACTTGCGAGGCTTTGCGGGTGGGACCATGTAAGTAAGCCGGCTGTGTTTTACCCCCATAGCGATGTAACTTTCCATCACTTTCACGGCTGCGAAAGCAGGGTCGATAATCGGTACATCATATCCCGCTTCTTTTAATCTGTTATGGAGGTTTTTCGCCATTCCCATCATTGCAGTACATCCCAGAATGAGCACGTGGGCTCTGTCCTTTATAATCGCCTCAAGGCTCTCCTGGTAAAGGGCATCTTCCAGCTTGGTACGGTCCCCTAACTCTAAAACCGGAATATTGACGTAACGAATGGAAACCAGTCTATTCATCAAGCCCAATTTCCTTGTCAAGTCTTCAATCATGGGTAGCACGTTAGGTAAAACAGTGACTATCCCCAGGTGTTGTCCCAACCCCGCTGCCAACAGCATGGCTGGCTCGAATCCGCCGCATACAGGTATATCTACCACCTCCCGGGCAGCCTTGACTTCCGGGTCACCAAAGCAATCTATAATCACTCCGTCAAACCCTTCTTCGGCAGCTTTTTTGTGCATTTAGAGTTTCGGCAAGACGAGCAACCTCTCGCTGGGTGGATTTTTGGGCAGCCATTAGCTCTGCTTGAGCTTCAGCTAGCCTCGCCAGGGCTTTGTCCAGGCGCGCGGTTTCCTATCGAGTTTCCTTTTGCGCCTTAGCCAGATCGGCCAGGATAGTGGCTACTTTAGCAAGACGCTTGTCAACAAGGTTAGACCAATCTTCCACGGTCTTTTTTAGGGCGGTGAAGTCGTCATGGGTGATCCTTATTTCCTTTATGCGCTCATCTACAATTTGGATGATAGCTCGATACAGTTTCAGGAGTAATTCCATAAAATTCCATGCTCATGTTACGCCACTCCTATAAGTCATCCTATCATTAAGGGATATGATGCGTAATTAGAATTTTACCCTTCGCGGCGGTGGCTTGAAGGGTTGCTCGGCGATACCTATTATCTCCATGATGTAGATCCTCGCGGAGCCTAGCCTCCTTTTCCTGTCGGGTGATCCCATGTTAAGGCTAAGAGATCCGCAACTCACCCTGTGGGATGCGCTGTTGCTCTCTGACGTGATAGAACCCAATCCAAGGGCCATTTCATTTTTAACAGCAGAATTCGGGAGGAAAATCCAGGTTGCTGGCGAATTTATAGAATTGAACATATAAATCAGACTTAAGAAGGTCTGATGACAAAAAAGGAGGGGTTAACGCCGATGCTTAAAAGATCTATCCTATCAATTTTTATTGCCGTTTTCCTTGTTGGCCTGTTGGCCCTAGGCGGCTGTGGACAGCAGAAGGCACCCGAGCAGCCTTCACAGAAATCTGAAAGCGCTCAAAAAGAGTCCGAGAAACCCAAGAAATTAAAGGTAGCCTTAGTGCTTCCCGGCCCTATCAATGATAATGGCTGGAATGCCACGGCCTACGAAGGGCTGAAAGCTATGGAGAAAGAGCTGGGCGTAGAAGTTGCCTATACCGAAAATGTGAGCCAGTCGGATCAGGAAGAAATCATGCGCGGATACGCCCAGCAGGGATATGACATAATTATTGCTCATGGCTTTCAGTTTGCGGGTGCGGCCCAGAAAGTGGCACCTCAATTTTCCAAGTCTATTTTTGTAATTAATAACGGCAGCGTGGCCAAGGATAATGTTTGCTCCCTGGTAGTGGACAACTATCAGATAGGTTTCCTTCAGGGCGCCATCGCCGCCATCCTGACCAAAACCAATAAAGTCGCTGCCATCGGCGGGGAGGAAATGCCTCCTATCCGCGAGACGCTGGACGGCTTTGTCGAGGGAGCCAAGTATATCAACCCGAATATAGACGTAAAAACGGCCATGACCGGGAGCTTTACTGATGTGGCCAAGATGAAAGAAATGACTTTGAGCCTTATCAACCAGGGTTGCGATGTAGTTATGGGCGATGCTAACCAGGCCAGTCTGGGGGCCATACAGGCGGCCCAAGAGAAAAACGTCCTGGCTATAGGATATGGAGCTGATCTAAATAACGTAGCCCCTGACACCGTGGTGACCAGCGTAGTGCAGAGCTGGTCCAAAGCCATGATAGCTTTCGGCAAGATTGTACAAGAGGGCAAGTACGAACCCAAGGTTTACTATATGGGCGTCAAAGAAGGCGCTATATATCTGGCTCCCTTCCATGGCTTTGAAAGCAAGCTCTCGGCAGAGGTTAAGGACAAGATTAATAAGGTGGTAGAGGACGTTAAAAGTGGCAAGGTGGAAATGAAGCGTAAGAAATAGGGAATAAAAAGTCCTTGACTATTATTAAGGCCCGCCTGCTGTGAATTCTAAGACCCGAGGCGGGCTGTCACTTTTCTGTGTTGTATGTTTTTTATTTTGGGGTATTGTCCTTTTATAATTTGCGCTCTGCATTCCGCTCTTGTGCACCTAGAAAGGTGCATCCACTACCGACTGGAGGAAAAGGGATATTTCTTCCGCAACTTGCAAGTAGAAAGAGGTGTAAAAAGGGATGGAGGTAAGATGCAGTTGGCCCGGGCGGCTTACGAAGCTTTAGGCTTGTGCGTTTTTTTGCTGTCGGCCACGGGAGCTTATCCCGAAAAGGTATGCAACCTGCTCAATGCCTATTATGGGACGGAATTGGGGCCTTCTTATCTTACGGCACTGGGTGCCGAGGTGGTGGCTGCAGAGCTGGCTTTCAATAAAGCCGCTGGATTACCGGAAATAGAAGAGTTGCCCCAGTTCATGCAGGAAGAGGAGCTGGGCCCCTACGGTCTGAAGTGGGACATTCACCAGGAAGAACTTGAGGATTTCTGGCGCAAGCTTTGAGGAGGCGAAAGAATTGATGGTCGAATGCTTTTTTCTGCCCACTCGTATTTATTTTGGGCCTGCCGCCCGGAAAGGTTTAGCTTACTTTTTGCGGGCGGAAGATAAGATTTTAGTTATTACGGATAAGGGTTTGGTAGAGAGCGGAATCGTCTCAAAAATAGAAGAAGTACTGGCCCCAGTAGGCAGCAGGTGGGAAATCTACAGCGACATAATCCCCAATCCCCGGGCGGCTACGGTGGAAGAGGCCCTACTGGCTGCGAGGGAGAAGAGGGTTACGGCTATCATAGCCCTGGGCGGCGGCAGTCCTTTGGATGTGGCTAAGGTGGTGAGCGTCCTTCTCACCAATGGGGGTGGGTTGGAAGAATACCAGTGGGAGGGAAGGCCTTTTACCGTGCCGGGGGTGCCCCTGTACGCCCTGCCCACTACCGCGGGTACGGGCAGCGAGGTAACCCGGACGGCGGTGATAGTCGATCGTAATATGAAGAAAGGTATAATCAGCCCTTTCCTCTTGCCGGTAGCTGCTTTTGTAGACCCAGAGCTCATGCTGACTTTACCTCCCTTCCTTACGGCCATTACCGGAATGGATGCTTTGACTCATGCCATCGAAGCCATGGTGGCCAGGAAGAGCAATCCTATGACCGATGCTTGGGCCGCGGAGGCCATAAGGCTGCTCGGCCGGTGGCTGCGCAGGGCTTTTGCTGCAGGAGATGACGTGGAAGCCAGGGAGAAAGTAGCTCTGGCCAGCACCATGGCGGGAGCGGCAATGGATCAAGCTGGTCTAGGTATCGTACACGCTCTTGCCGGTCCTTTGAGCAGCCATTATGATATTCCTCATGGCCTGGCCAATGCAGTACTGCTCGCCTGGGGTATGGAATATAACCTGGTTGCAGTACCCCAAAAATATGCTTTTATAGCCAGCCTTTTGGGCAGAAGCGCCCAAGGGCGGATATGGGTGAGAGCTAAGGAAGCCATAACAGCTGTGCGCGAACTTTTGGCAGATTTGGAATTACCCTCTACTCTATCGAGCTATGTTAGACCGAAACCGGATTTACCCCAATTGGCCGAAGAGGCGGCTCGTATGCCCCTGGCTTCTGCCAATCCGCGCTCTGTTTCTGTATCAGCCTGCGAGGCTATTCTGAGGAGTGCTTGCGGTTAGGTAGTGGACAAGGCACAATATTCAGACCAAAAATACCCTTGACTCTTGGTGAATAAGGGTATATAATTATATCAACTAAAAAAAGATATTCCCAGGTACAATGAGGTACCAAAAGTAAGCTGCGGCGCTGGTAGGGAAACCCTGAACAGCGCCTTTTGTTTTGTGTATCCGGCATGGGCGAAGGTTTAAGGGTGAAAGTCCCGAGCGACGAAGAGCGCAGTAGTCGTTAGCTTAAGGCGAGGGCGCCCATTGTGAGGTGGGGTCTTAAGGAAGGCGGCGGAAACTTAAGGCCCGACGAACAGGAGCCGCACAGAAGGCTAGCGGTAGTTGGAGGACATTACGAAACAAAGCGAAGTCCTTTAACGTGCCGCTGCTAAGAGTATATACGGCAGGTAGACGGAGGGAAAGCCAGTGCTTGGCTAATATATTTTGAGCACCCTATAGGCCCTGGATGAGTGGATTATTGCCGCCAAAAAAGTACATTACCAGAAGGAAAGATTAAGAATGCGTCGAATATATTCTGATGTAACTGAGTTACGCGGACTGTTTTCAACATAAGGAAGAGAGTTACGCGATGGCAGGTTGACAGGCACTACAGAGAGGTGCTACCCCGAAAGCTTATGGGGAGGCGATATACCTATACAGGTGGCTGGACTAATGAATTTATATGTTACGCGCAGGCTGGCCCTTCTTTTGGAGGAACTGCCGCCGGCCGAGAGGGCAGTGGCGGATATAATTCTCAGGGATATAAAAGATAGTGTACGCTTTTCCATTTCAGAGCTGGCTTTATATGCGAGAACAAGTAAGACGACTGTCCTTAGACTGTGCCGCCGTTTGGGTTTCAAGAGCTTCAAAGACCTCCGGCTGGCCCTGGCTAGGGAGGCGGATGATTTCCATGAAAGCCTGGACTTGTCTATTATTACCGAAGAAGACGATGTTGCAACTCTGGTGGCCAAGGTACGGAAGTTGCACACTGACGCCATAAATACCGCTTTAGCCAGTGTGGACCCGGTGGAGTTGGAACAAGTTGCGAGGGTCCTGTTGGACGCCAGGAATATCCGCCTTTTCGCTTGTGGGGGTGCCACGGTTACGGCGGTAGATGTCCACCATAAGCTTTTAAGGCTAGGCCTGCCCACCTATCTATCCGCAGACCAGAGGGAACAGAAGATGCTGGCCGGTATCGCCCGGCCTGGGGAGGTGGTATGGGGGTTTTCCTTTTCGGGCTCGGGAAGCAGTATTTTAGAAGCCCTCCACATAGCTAGGAGCAATGGCGCCACAGTGATCTCCCTTACCAATAATCGCGATTCTCCCGTTGCTAAGATAAGTGATTTTAAACTATTTGGAGTAACCAACTATCTTTCCCATTTTACGGGCACCCTTGAATTCCGTATTTCCCAGTTGAGTATAATCGATAGCCTATTCCTGGTCATGCTTAAACTCGGTTTGCCTCAGGTATATGAACCCCTCCAGAAAACCCAGGAGATCATCGAAGCTGATTTAGTGAAGAAGGGCAAGAGAGGGTGAGCTGGCGCCTTCAGGCCCTGGGTATAAAAATTCCTTACCAGTTTTTCCTCATGCTGCCCTATATTTTGACCATCCTGGTCCTGGCGGGCGTGGTGGGTAGGACCGTGCCGCCGGCCGCCATGGGCAAACCTTACGGCAAGGAGGGCAAATAGCTTAGCAGAAATTGTATTCAATATCGAGGCCCTGGCTTACCGGCCTGCTTTTACTAAGATTATGCTAACTTGAGGGGGACTGAAGCGGTGGACTTGAGGGAATTCATAGAGGTACTTAAGCAAAAGGGACAACTGGTGGAAATTACTCGCCCGGTAAGCCTTATTTATGAACTGGCAAATGTTATCAATACCATGCTTCAGGAAGGCACAGCCGTAGGCCTGTTTAAGAATATTGATCACCCCTCGGGTATACCGGTGGTGGGTGGGCTTCTGGGCCATGTGGAAAGGATCGCGCTGGCCCTGGAATGCTCTGTGGAGGAAATCAACGGCCAAATAGAGAAAGCCTTGAACAGCCTGGTAGACCCGGTAATAGTGGAGAAACCCCTCTTCAAGGAAAATGAATTTAAAGGGAGCGAGATCGATTTAACCCGGCAGATCCCCATCCCCTACCATAACCCGGGTGACGGCGGGCCTTATATTACCGCTGGGATCGCTATATCCAGGGACCCAGTAACAGGCCGGCAAAACTATTCTTATAACCGACTCCACTTGAAGGAACCGCGCAAGCTGGCCATAATGATGAACGAGTGGCGGCATATAGCGTGGTTTTATCGCGAGGCAGAAAGGCGCAACGAACCCCTGCCCATAGCCATTGCCATAGGGGTGGATCCGGCGGTGGAAATAGCGGCAGGCTTCCGGATTGAAGAGGACGAAATAAAGCTGGCCGGGGCCCTGCGCGGCCGGCCCATGCAATTGGGCCGGTGCTCGACGGTGGACCTGTACGTTCCCCAGGAGGCAGAAATAGTCATCGAAGGACATATATTGCCCCATTATCGTGAGGATGAGGGTCCGCTGGCAGAATTTACCGGACATTTCGGGGAAGTCTACCGGCACCCTGTAGTGGAAGTAACGGCCCTTTGCTACCGCAATAATCCTATATATCGCACTATTATCCCCGGTTCCTTTGAGCACGTCTATATAGGCAACGTGTTACCGCGGGAGCCCATGCTTATGCGCTTTGCTAAGCATGTATCCCCCAACGTAAGAGGAGTACACCTTTTACCGTGCACCGGTGGGTTTATGGCAGTTATTGCCCTGGACAAACAAAATCAGGGCGAACCCAAGAATGTGGCCCTGGCCGCCCTTATGACCCACGTGAATATTAAAATGGCCCTGGTGGTAGATACTGATGTAAATATCTATGACTCCAATGAGCTTCTCTGGGCCCTGGCCACCAGGGTAGATGCGGCCCGCGACATTTTTACCGTACCTCATGCTCAGGGCATGGAAAACGATCCTACTACCGGTCCGGACGGGACGCACACCAAGATCGGCATAGACGCCACCCTGGATTTGTCTCTGCGTAAGGACTACAAGCGGGTCGTATACCCCAGAGTGAATTTAAAGGAATATATGGGCTAAAAATTAGGAGCCTACCGGCTCCACTTCCTCAGCATGCTGAGCTGTACGATTTGGGGATTAAAAATAATGGTGTTAAAGCATATTCTCCTGTCAAAAATGTCGAAGAATAACTCTTCCCAGGATATGACCGGCTGTACTTCCGTTAAGGCGAAAGCTTCTACCAGTTGGGCATCGGCCAGCAACGGTTGAAAAGTTAAGATCGAATGGGACACTTCAGCATTACAGCAGGTCTGTAAGACTTCCACTATGGTAGAGGCTGCCGGAAGCTTTCTTATATCTTTGACCACATAAGCCTTGGGTATTCGGATGGTTATAAAGACGGCCACCCGCGAGTCTGCCAAGTACAATCTGGTAAAAGTATATAAGCGTCCTGTGGTAGTGGGGAGCTTTAATTTTTCGGCGATATATTCCGTCATCTCTTCTTCCCGAAAATCCCGGTGTTCCAAAGCCACGCTGTAGCCGCTGGCCCGGAGCAGCCCCGCGATGTCTGAAATAAGGTCTATGCGCATTCTGTTTTCCAGGGCGCTCGGATGGACAAAGTTGCCCACGCCGTGCTTTTTGGACACTACACCTTCCCGCGCCAATATCATGAGGGCCTCTCTTATAGTGGCCCGGCTGATACCCAGTTTCTCCGCCAGTTCGTCTTCGGGGGGCAACCTGTTTTCGGGAAACTCGCCGTTGCGGATCATTTGTATGATCGCTTCTTTGGCCTTCATATAAAGGGGAGTCAACTGCAATTTGTACATCGTTTACTTTGCTCCTCGGATTTTGAAATTATATTAAGTATTTCATTCGCTAAAATTGGATTTAGTTCCTGCTTCTAGTCTGAATAAGTGAACGTAAAAATATTTCAGGGAAGAGGTAGGAGTTCATGAAGTCTTATCGAATTATAATAAAAACATAAAGCCATATTTAAATCAATTCCAATTAATTAAGATGGGGGGAAATTACATTGCAGACCGATCTAAAGGGTAAACACTTGATCACCTTGCAGGAGTGGACCAAGGAAGAAATCGAGACCCTGTTGGATCTCTCCTTCGAGCTTAAACGCCGTAAGACGCTCAGGGAGAAACACCACCTTTTAGAGGACCGCACCTTCTATATGCTCTTTTTTGAGGAGTCTACCCGGACCCGCAACGCCTTTGAAACCGGTATGACCCAGCTGGGAGGGCATGCCGTCTATCTCACTCCCAAAATGACTCAGATCGATCACGGAGAGACCGCCAAAGATACGGTGGAGGTTTTGAGCCGCTTCGGCGACGGCATTGGAGTGCGCAACTGCACTTACAAAGTGGGTAATGCCTACATGCGCGAGCTGGCCAGGTGGTCCAAGATTCCTGTGATCAATATGCAATGCGACTTGTGCCACCCGACTCAGGCCCTGGCCGATCTTATGACTATCCGGGAAAAATTCGGCCACAACCTCCGGGGTCTTAAGTTCGTCATTTCCTGGACCTACGCGCCCAAATATATCCGGCCCCTATCCATGCCCCAGTCCCTGATCTTGCTCATGCCCCGCTTCGGCATGGATGTTACCCTGGCCCACCCGCCGGAGTTCCATCTCCTGCCGGAAATTGTGGAACAGGCCAAGAAGAATGCCGCAGAAGCAGGGGTCAAGTTTGAAATTGTACACGACATGGACGAGGCCTGCAAGGACGCCCATGTAGTGTATGCCAAGAGCTGGGGCCCCATCGCCTACACGGGCAGCGATACCGAAGGCGCCGAGCTTATAGAGAAGTACAAGGACTGGGTTTGCAACGGCCGCAGGATGGGCCTGGCCAGGCCGGAGGCCATCTACATGCACTGCATGCCCGCCGACCGTGGTATAGAGGTTACCGAAGACGTTATCGACGGCCCGCAGTCTGTAATCTATGACGAGGCCGAAAACCGCCTCCACACCATCAAAGCTATTTTAGCTGCGACTATTAGGTAAAATGGAAAAGCCGGGAGGAAAGGTTGCCTTCCATTTCTCTGAGGAAGGCAGCCTCTTCTACACTAGATTTTTTAAGGAAGTGAAAGACGATGGATTTGCTCATTCGGCAGGCCAGGCTCATGGACGGCTCTACCCAAGACATAGCGATAAAAGGTGGAAAAATCCTTCAAGTGGGTGAAGCCTTGCCTTATACTTCACGGGAAACCATAGAAGTTAATGGGAAGCTCGCGATCCCCGCTTTTGTGGATGCTCATACCCACCTGGAGAAGGCTATGGTGGGTGTAACCGGCGGGGCCTCCTCCCTGGAAGAAGCCATCCTGGCCTTTGCGGCTATGTATAAAAGTTTAAGCAAAGACAACGTAAAGGCCAGGGCCAAACGGGTGCTGGAAATGGCCATCGCCAACGGTACTGGGACTATGCGCAGCCATGTAACTGTAGTGCCGGAGATCGGGCTTACTGCTCTGGAGGCCTTGCTCGAACTAAAAGAAGCCTACGCAGGATTAATAGAACTGCAGCTCGTAGCCATGCCTGCCGGAGTGGGATATGTATTGGATCGAGAAACCCTGGAGCTGCTGGAGGAGGCTGCGCGCCTGGGAGTTACTGCTCTGGGCGGTGCTCCCCACTTGGCCCAAGATCCTTTTGAGGTAATCGACAAGACCTTAGACCTGGCCGAGAAATATGAGTTGCCCCTGGACTTTCATGTGGATGAGAGCGACGAACCTGATGTTCGTACCCTGGAGTACTTGGCCGAGATGACTTTAAAGAGGGGCTTGGTAGGCCGGGTGGTGGCCGGGCATTGCTGTGCGCTGGCGGCAGTACCGGATAAGGTGGCAGCCCGGGTTATAGACAAGGTAAAAGAGGCAGGAATTAGTGTTATAACCCTGCCCTCCTGCAACCTGTACCTCATGGGCCGCAAAGACAAGCAGCCCATCCGCCGGGGAGTTACCAGAGTGAAGGAGTTGCTGGCGGCAGGCGTAAACGTAGCTTACGCTTCCGACAACATCCGGGACCCCTTCCGTCCCTTCGGCAACGCCGATATGCTGGAGGAAGCCCTGATCACCGCCCAGGTCTTACAGATGGGGTTACCCCACGAGCTGGACGTGGTTTTGCGTATGGGCACTTATCAAGCGGCTACCGCAGTTGGGCTGGGTCAAACTTACGGCCTCCGGCCGGGGGCCCAGGCCGACCTGGTGATTCTGGAGGCGGAGACCCCCTCCGAGGCTATTATCAGCCAGGCTACTAAACTGTATGTTATAAAGAGGGGCAGAGTGGTGGCCCGGAACTTTAAGTGTATCGAAAGGTATTATGTGGTTTAATAAGGTGTTACTTGGTGCGCCATGCCTGCTTAAGACAAGCTTCTCCCCGTTTTAAAAATTTAAGATTCGGCAGGATTTTATTAAATAGCGTTGAATACTAATAATATATAATAAACATGACCTTAATTAAACAGTGGTGATATTTCATGACAGTAGATATGTTGCACAAATTTGTGGCTGGCCTGGAGGAGGAGTTAGTTAGTTTTTTAAGGGAATTCATTGCTATTCCCAGTATCTCCGGCCGGGAAAAAGAGGCGGCCGATTTCCTGGCAACGGGGATGGACAAGTTGGGATTTGACGAAGTATTTAGGGATTCCATGGGCAATGTGGCCGGCCGTTTGGGGCGCGGCAAGATCATAATCCTTTATGATGCCCATATGGATACTGTAGAAGCCGGAGACCCGGCTGAGTGGGGTTTTGATCCCTTTAAAGGCAAATACGAAAAGGGAATAGTTTATGGCCGCGGCGCCAGCGATGATAAAGGGTGTCTGGCCACTATGGTTTTCGCCGGAAAAGTCATAAAGGAGTTGGGCCTGCTGGATGATTTCGCCCTTTACGTCGTGGGCGTGGTAGGAGAAGAGATAGCCGAAGGCAGGGCCATAAAAAACTTCCTGGAGGAGACCAAAGTTAACCCCGACTATGCGGTCATCGGCGAAGCCAGCAATTTGCGTTTATGCCGGGGCCACCGGGGAAGGGCTATTATCAAGGTTACGGTACCCGGCAAGGAGGGGCATGCCAGCGTGCCGGAACGGGCCGATAACGCCCTGTACAAGGCAGCGGCCATTGTCCGGGAAGTAGAGCGGCTACCGGAAAAATTTGTAATTGACCCCTTCCTGGGGCGGGGCAGCATTGCCGCTACTAAACTGGAGTGCAAGACGCCTTCTCTAAACACCATACCCGGGGAGTGCATCATTTACCTAGACCGCAGGTTGACTTTAGGGGAGACCAAAGAGAGATGCCTGGAAGAAGTAAAGGAAATCGCCGACCCCTTTGGTGCTCAAGTGGAGATATTGCACTGCGAAGAGCCGGGCTATACAGGAAAACCCATCGGGGGAGAAGAATACTTCCCTGCCTGGAGTTTGCGGGAAGATCACCCTCTGGTACAGGTAGCCCGGGATACCTTCAGGCAGGTTTTAGGCCGGGAGCCTGTAGTTGGCCGCTGGGACTTCAGCACGGACGGGACTTATACGGCTGGAATAGCCGGTATTCCCACCCTGGGCTTTGGACCGGGCTCGGAAGAATATCCACATACTTTGAGAGATCAGATCTCCGTAGGACAGATGCTTGAAGCTTTAAAGTTTTATGCTTATCTGCCCCTGATGCTCGCCCACTATAGAAGTAAGAAGGAGGGTTAGGCTCTTGACTGTAAGGCTCCTGGGGCTTTCGGGCAGCCCCCGCAAGGGCGCCACAGAGTACATTGTGGAAGAGGCGCTTAAAACCGCCAGGGAAGCCTTTCCGGAAATTGAAACGGAAATTATGATCCTGCGCGGCAAGAAAGTTGCACCCTGTAACGGATGTAATTATTGCCGGAGGAATAAGACCCGCTGCTGTATCGAGGATGATATGCAGGAGCTGTTTGAACGCTTTATAGCGGCGGATGCTTACTTGGTGGCCTCACCGGTCTATGTAATGGGCCCCACCCCCCAGCTGGCGGCCTTTTTCAGCCGCCTGAGGCCGGTACACCACGTTTTCCCGGGTCTCCTGCGCAATAAGGTGGGCGGAGCCATAGCCGTGGGAGGCACCAGAAACGGCGGCCAGGAAATAACCGTTAACGCCATAATCAATTACCTTTTGACGCGCGGCCTGGTAGTGGTGGGCGGAGAAATCGGCGGCTACGCCGGAGGCAAAGTGTGGTCCCAGGACCGGGGAGCCGACGGCGCGGGTGAGGATACCGTAGGCATGGAGACGGTAAAAGGGCTGGCGCGCAAACTGGCGGAAGTAGCCGTGATCATGAAAGAAGGCAAGCGAGCATTGGGAATCAAGGATTAGAAAAGCAGGAGGATAATATATGGCGGAACTAGCAGTAAATTTCCTGGGAAAAGTGCTGCGCAACCCCTTCATCCTGGGAGCCGGCCCCTTGACCTACAGCGGGGAAGCCCTCATATCCGCCTGGGAAGCCGGCGTGGGAGCCGTGGTCACCAAAACCTTGAGGAAAGAGCCGGCGGATAATCCTTATCCCCATATGGTGGACATAGGGCACGGCACTCTGATCAATGCCGAAAAATGGGCTGATTTGACGGCCGAACAGTGGATAGAAAAAGAAATTCCCCTGGCTAAAAAGCACGGCGTGGTGGTTATTGCCTCCGTGGGACATACCCCGGAGGAAGCGGAAGAGCTGGTCAAAAGAGTAGAGGACGCCGGCGCCGATTTTATCGAGCTCGTCTCTTACGAGGAGACGACCATAGTGCCCATGATTGAAAAGACCAAGGAATTAGTCAGCATTCCTGTAATCGCTAAGCTCTCCCCCAATTGGCCCAATGCAGCTCAAATTGCCGCCAGGTGCCTCCAGGCAGGGGCGGACGCTCTGACCGCTATAGATTCTTACGGGCCGGTTCTGCGTATAGATGTGCGGACCGCCCGGCCCCTTCTGGGTGGCCCTTACGGCTTCGGCTGGCTCAGCGGGTCGGCTCTAAAGCCCATCGCTTTACGCCTGGTGGCCGAGATTTGCCTGGCCAATCCGGGGGCCAAAGTGATAGGCATGGGAGGAGTAACGAGCGGCGAAGACGCCCTGGAGATGCTTTTGTGCGGGGCCAGCCTGGTGGGAATTTGCTCGGTGGCTATCACCCGGGGGTTGAAAGTAGTGGAAACTTTATCTCAAGAGCTGGCTTCTCTTTTTGAAGAGTTAAATTATCCTTCGGTAGAGGAAGCTGCGGGTCGAAGCCTGCCGTACCTGGTGCCGGAAGAGCAGAAGGAAAAGCTCCGCTTCCGGTATGATCCTGAAAGATGCAATAATTGCCAGTTGTGTGTGACCCGTTGCCCCTACAGGGCTCGCCGCCTGATAGACAAAAACATGTACCTGGACGAGAAGGAATGCAGGAATTGCGGTTATTGTATCTCCATATGCAGGCGCGGCGCTTTAACTTCCGACCGCCTGCGCGGTTGGGCTTGAGAGTTTAGAGGGGTGAAAGCATGGCTTACCTGTTGGAAATGCGGGATATAGTTAAAGATTTTGGGTCCCTCAGGGCCAATGATCATGTTAACCTCCAGGTGGAAGAAGGGGAGATCCACGCCCTTTTGGGGGAGAACGGAGCCGGGAAAACGACCCTTATGAACATCCTTTACGGGCTGTACCAGCCCACCTCCGGAACTATTCTGTTCCGGGGCCAACCCGTTAAAATAGCTTCACCCAAAGATGCCATAAGTTTGGGCATAGGTATGGTCCACCAGCACTTCATGCTGGTCCCGGCGCTGACGGTAGTTGAGAATATAATCCTGGGCATGCCGCGTCCTTGGGGCGTAATAGATTTAAAAGCTGCTGCCAAGGAGATCGAGGAAATATCCCGGAGTTATGGTTACGAACTAGACCCCTTTGCTAAGGTATGGCAGTTGTCGGTAGGGGAACAGCAGCGGGTAGAAATTATAAAAGCCCTGTACCGGGGGGCTAAGCTCCTCATTCTGGATGAGCCCACGGCCGTGCTCACCCCTCAGGAAGTGCGAGAGCTTTTCCGGGTGTTGCGCCGGCTGGCCGCTGAGAAATACACCATCATCTTTATCTCTCACAAACTTAACGAGGTAATGGAACTGTGCAGCCGGGTGACCGTCTTGAGGCTGGGCAAAGTGGTGGGAACTGTTCAGGCTTGCGATACCACCAAAGAGGAGCTGGCGCGGATGATGGTGGGGAGAGAAGTCTTCTTTAAGCTGGATAAGAAACCCCCTCGCCTGGGCGAGGTGGTCCTGGAGTTGGATAAGGTGGAAGCCCTGGATGACAAGGGCCTGAAAGCTCTGAAGAACTTGAGCTTGCAAGTCCGGGCAGGCGAGATTTTGGGCATAGCCGGAGTGGACGGAAATGGCCAGAGCGAGCTGGCGGAAGTGATTACCGGGATGCGGCAGCCGGTAGCGGGCCGCATAAGGATTAAGGGCCAGGATGTCACCGGCCAGGGATCACGCTTGGTCACTGAGCAAAAAGTGGCTCATATCCCCCAGGATAGGCAGGTTCAGGGCCTGGTAATGGATATGACAATAAAGGAAAACCTCATCTTACGGCAATATTACCGCGCTCCTTTCTCCCAGGGGGTGTTCTTGAAGTGGCCGGCCATCAAAGAAAATGCCAAGAAGCTGATAAAAGAATATGATATACGAGCTCTGCATGAGGATACACCAGTTAAAACCCTTTCCGGCGGTAATCAGCAGAAGGTGGTGCTGGCCAGGGAAGTATCTCCGCAGCCTGACCTGATTGTTGCTATGCATCCCACCAGGGGTTTAGATGTAGGAGCAACAGAATATGTGCACCGGCGCCTGCTGGCCGAGCGGGACCGGGGCAGCGCCGTGCTCCTGATCTCCACCGAACTGGAAGAAATTTTAAACTTAAGCGACCGGATTGCAGTTATATACGAAGGAGAGATTATGGGCATAGTTTCGGCGGAAAAGGCGAACATAGAAGAGCTGGGACTTATGATGGCCGGAAGCAAACGCCTCAAGGCGTCCTAGAGGGCTAGGCCGGGTCGCCCCGGAGCCAGGCCCAAAGAGGGCCGGTATGCCGCTAACTTCTTCCGTGCTCCCTGGATAACCTGCTGGGGAGGATCAAAGAGCAGAAATGGCCAGGTGATGGCAGAGCGGGCAGGGAAACTCGTAGTACCGAGAAGGGTGTGGAGACTGTGATCGATTACTTGCTCCTCAATGCAACTGTAGTGACTTTGAATTCCAGGCGCAAGATCTATTCTGAGGGGGCAGTGGCCGTACAGGGAGAGCGCATTGCAGCTGTGGGCCCTAAAGACGAAATTCTCTACCGGTTCGGTACAGCCAAGCAGGTTTTGGACCTAACTGGCAAAGCCGTTTTTCCGGGCCTCATAAATACCCACAACCACCTTTTCCAGACGCTTATCAAGGGCCTGGGAGACGATAGGGTGCTTTCGGACTGGTTAAAATACGTTACTTTTCCCACCTCTGCGTATCTGGAACCGGAGGATACCTATCACGCTGCCCTACTCGGCTGCTTAGACGGCTTGCATAGCGGCACCACCACCATGGTGGATTACATGTATCCCCATCCCCGGCCCGGGCTATCCGATGGGATTCTGGAAGCTTTCCGCACCGTGGGTATCCGGGGGGTCTTCGGCCGCGGCTGCATGAATACGGGAGAGAAGTACGGCGTACCGTCGGCCATCATGCAGGGCCCGGTAGAACTGGAAACGGATTTCCGGCGCCTTTGCCGGCAGTACCAGGATGACCTGACCAAGATATGGCTGGCTCCGGCTGCAGCCTGGTCCAACGACAAAGAAATGCTCCTTAAGATTAAGGAGTTGGCGCGGGAATACGATACAGGCACCATGATTCACATTTCTGAAACGCCCTTTGATCGCGAGGCCACCGAAGACCTGCACGGCATCCCTGATGTAGATCTAATGGTGGAACTGGGGATGATGGGGCCCCGGCTGCTCATGGTCCACTGTGTGCATTTGACAGCCCGTGATATTCGTATAGCCAAGCATTTTGATGCCCGGGTATCTTATAACCCTATCAGCAATATGTATCTCTGCTCGGGCGTAGCGCCCGTACCGCGGTTGGTAGAAGCGGGTGTTACGGTAAGCCTGGCTACCGACGGGGCGGGCAGCAATAACAGCAATGACATGCTGGAGACTCTTAAGATCGCTGCCTTGTTACAAAAAGTCCATCACCTGGACCCCACGGTGATTACGGCGGAAAAGGTCCTGGAGATGGCTACGATAGATGCGGCCAGGGCTCTGGGCCTAGAGAATGAGATCGGTTCTCTGGAAGTGGGCAAGAAGGCGGATCTTTTCGTCTTTAATCCCCTAGGCGCTGCCAAAGCTGTACCTATGCATCATCCCGTTTCCGCTCTGGTTTATTCTTCTACCCAGGCCAATGTAGAGATGGTTATGGTAAACGGTCAAATAGTGCTTTCCGGCGGCAGGGTGCAGACGGTTAATGAAGACACGATTTTGCCGGAGGCCCACCGGGCAGCCGTTAAGCTCGCCGAGCGGGCCGGGATATTGCGGGTGCTGCGGGAACGCGGGTGGCGTTCCTTGGCCTTTTAGACTTGTGATTTTAAGTGCTATAAGGAGTTGAGGATAAAGACATGAAACGGCTAATTACCCCGATCCTGGCAGTCATTATAGGGCTGGCCGTTGGCGCGGCCGTAATCTCCTTTATGGGTTTGGACCCGGTGGTGGCCTACCGCAATCTCTTCAAAGGAGCCCTGGGTTCTAAAAACGGCCTGGCAGAAACAGTAGTTAAGGCTACTCCGCTTATATTCACCGGCTTAAGCTTTGCCATCGCCAGAATGGGCGGCTTGCTAAACATTGGAGGGGAGGGCCAGCTCTATATTGGGGGCCTTACCAGTATAGTAGTAGCTATTTTCCTTAAAGGCCTTCCTCTGGTGGTTCATCTTCCCTTGGCGCTCCTGGCCGGCTTCCTAGGAGGAGGCCTGTGGGGGTTTATAGCGGGATGGCTGAAAGTACGCTTCGGGGCCAGCGAGATCATTTCTACCGTTATGTTGAATTATATTGCCCTGTATTTTATAAGCCTTATGGTCACCGGTCCCCTTATTGAGCCTCCGGGAAATTTTCCCCAGAGCCCGCCGGTGCAGCCTACGGCCCAATTGCCCATTATGTTAGGAGGAACCCGTCTGCACTTGGGTTTTGTGGTAGCTCTCCTCATGGTATTGTTCTATTACATCTTTCTCTGGCACACTACCTTGGGGTATGAGGCACGGGTAACCGGGTTAAACCCCCGGGCAGCCGGGTACGCGGGTATGAACGCCAAAAGAAATACTCTCCTTATTATGTTCCTGGCAGGGGGAATGGGAGGCCTGGCGGGGGCCAGCGAACTTTTGGGCGTGCAGCACCGTTTATTTCAGGCTTTCTCCCCGGGTTACGGCTTTGACGGCATTGCGGTGGCGCTGTTGGGATACAACACCCCCCTGGGGATTGTTCTGGCTTCTCTGTTGTTTGGCATGTTGCGGAGCGGCGGCAACATGATGCAGATGGTGGCCAAAGTGCCGGTGGCTATGGTCTATGTAATCCAGGCCGTAGTCATCATCTTCGTGGCTTGTGAGGAATTATTCCGGCGCTGGCAAAAGAACAAGGGGCAGTTCAGGTTGAACTTCCAGCAGTTGTTATCCAGACAAAGGGTAGAGGTGAGCAAGAGCAATGACTGACGTGTTGCGAGAAATAACCAATTTCCTGGCGGCTGATGTGCGCACCGCCGTTCCTCTGCTGCTAGCAGCCACAGGGCTTATTTTCAGCGAGCGCGCAGGCATAGTCAACATAGGTGCCGAAGGCATTATGCTTATAGGAGCCCTGGCGGGTGTGGTGGGCTCTTACTTCCTGGGCGAGGCGTGGTTGGGAGTGCTGGTAGCTGCTATGGCTGGAGGCCTTTTAGGACTTTTTTTCGCTTTCCTGGTGGTAACAGCCAGGGCCGACCAGGTGGTCATAGGAGCGGCCTTTAACATCCTGGGCCTAGGTTTGACCACTTCCCTGGCGCGGGTAATTTTTGGCGTCAACATTTCTCCGCCGCCCATAGATGCTTTTAAACCGGTACCTTTACCGGTTCTTTCCAAGATTCCTGTGCTGGGGGAAGTGCTCTTTTACCAGTCGGAGCTAACTTATCTGGCTCTTCTGCTGGTGCCCGTCACTTATTTCGTTCTTTTCAAAACCACCTTGGGATTGAAAATACGCTCAGTGGGTGAATACCCCCGGGCTGCTGATACCGTCGGAATAAATGTCTACCGTATTCGCTACGGCGCCTCTTTGGTCAGCGGGATATTTTGCGGCCTGGCCGGGTCGTATCTGTCTTTGAGCCTCTTGAATTTCTTTACCGAGAATATGACGGCGGGCAAGGGGTTTATAGCCCTGGCCACCGTTACCTTCGGCAAGTGGAATCCCTTCGGCGTACTGGCGGCGGCCATGATCTTCGGCGCGGGTGAAGCTCTCCAGTACAGGTTGCAAGCGACCGGAGCTAACATTCCTTATCAAATACTGCTCATGATCCCCTATATTTTGACTATAGCCGCTTTAGCCGGCTTTGTGGGCCGTGCAGTACCTCCTGCTTCCATAGGAAAGCCATATGTGAAAGAGTGAGGTGAAGCAGGTGTCCGTCAAACGTCTGGACGCCGTAGCCAAGGTCACCGGTAGGGCTAAATATGCGGCCGATCTCTCTTTTCCTCACATGGCCTGGATTAAGGTGGTGAGGAGCCCGGTTCCCCACGCACTCATAAAGGAAATCGACTGGTCTGAGGCGCGGGCCGTGGGAGGAGTACTGGGAGTTTTCACCGGCAAAGACTTTCCGGGAGAGGTAGCCCAGGAAAAAGAACGCCCGGTCCTGGCAGTGAACCGGGTGCGCTATGTGGGCGAAGGCGTAGCCATGGTGGCGGCTGAAACTGAAGAAATAGCTCGGCAAGCAGCCCGGAAGATCAGGGTGGAGTACGAAGCCCTGCCGGCGGTATTGGACCCGCTAGAGGCCATGCGGCCTGAGGCGCCGCAGGTGCATGGGGAAAGCAATATTATCTGCCATCATGTGGTAAGAAGGGGAAATATCGAAGAAGGTTTTGCCCAGGCAGACATTATCCTGGAGCGGACTTACCGCACTCACCGGGTACAAAACGCGGCCCTGGAGTTAGAAACGGCGGTGGCGGTACCGGAAGGGGACAATGTAGTGGTCTATTGTCCCTGCAAAAGCCCCTTTAACATCAGGCGCCTGGTGGCGGAAGCTTTAGCCCTGCCCCTTAACAGAGTCATTGTGCGCGAGACCACCATCGGGGGTTCCTTTGGCGGCAAGGACTACGACATGGGGGTGCTGGCCGCCAGGGCTGCGCTGGTGGCTATGCTCTTAAAGAGGCCGGTCAGGATAAGCCTTACCCGCGAGGAGTCAACTATAGAAGGCACCAAGCGCCACCCCTATGTGCTGACTTATAAAATCGGAACCAAAAAGGATGGCACCCTTTGCGCCCTTAAGGTTCACGCCGTGGCGGACGGAGGGGCCTACGTGTCCAAGACCCCGTTGGTTACCTGGCGGTCCGCCGTGGAGGCTACCGGTCCCTATAGGATTCCCCATGTACAGGTGGATGTTTACGGAGTATTTACCAATAATGTGTACTCCGATGCTTTGCGGGGCTTTGGCTCGCCGCAAGTAAACTTCGCGACGGAGCTCCTCATGGATGAACTGGCGGAAATCCTGGGTATGGACCCCCTGGAGTTAAGGTTGAAGAACGCCCTAAGGGAAGGGGATACGGGGCCCACGGGCCAGGTGATGCGGGACGTGAGCCTTATTGCCTGCCTTAACCGCGTGGCCGAGGCTTCCGGCTGGGAGGACAAGAGAAAGAATTACGGCCGAGAGAAGGGGTATAAGCGCAAAGGTATTGGCCTGGCGTGCAGCTTTCGCGGTTCGTGTTTAGGTGCCGGTGGAGAGGGCTTGGATGCTGCCGCTGCGGCGTTGCTTATTCACCGGGACGGGACGGCGGATCTTTCCTGCGGGATAGTGGAAGTTGGTCAGGGCTCGCGTACTGCCTTTGCCCGCATTGCATCGGAGATACTGGGCCTCCCGGTGGACAGGATAAATGTTAATGCCGTGGATACTTCCCGGGTCCCGGACAGCGGTCCTACCGTGGCCTCCAGGGGCACGGTGATAGGAGGGAATGCGGTCCTGAAAGCGGCAGAACAGGTACGCCGGGCCATGGCCGGAGTGGCTGCCGAGCTGTTGGAGTGTTCTCCCGAAGAAGTAGAATTTAAAGAAGGACGGGTCGCAACCCGGGACGGGAGCAGGGCCTTATCCTTTGAGACAGTGGCGGGGGAATGTTACCGACGGGGTGTAAGCCTTTACGGTTTCGGGTGGTACAAGGCGCCTGACGTATTTTGGGACAGGGAAAAGGGGCAGGGCGAAGCCTACTTTGCCTATGTGTACGCAGCCAGCATAGCAGAAGTAGAGGTAGATTTGGAGACGGGTAAAGTAGAGGTTTTACGCTACTATGCCGCCCATGATGTCGGAAAAGCCTTAAATAAGCTGGAAGTGGAAGGCCAGATCAGCGGCGGGGTTGCTATGGGCATCGGCTATGCCCTGCTGGAGGACCTGGGGCTCGCCGCGGGAGAGATCCGGAATATCAATTATGACCGGTATTTGCTGCCGACGGCCTTGGATACCGGCAGCATAATTCCGCTAGTAGTGGAAAAGCCGTGCCGGTTCGGCCCCCTGGGCGCCCGCGGCCTGGGCGAGCCAGCCACCCAGATCGTAGCGCCGGCCATAATTAATGCTGTATGCCACGCCATCGGGAGTAGGTTGTACGAGATACCCGCCTCCCTGGAAAAAGTGCTGAGCAAGGTAAGGGGCGACTGAAGCAGAGGCTTAAAGGGGGGATAACCTTGGCCAGGGTGCGAATCACCTTCAATATCAATGGCCGGGAATGGACGGGGGAAGTAGATCCTAATGCTACGCTTTTGGAAGTTATAAGAGGGGAACTGGGCCTGACGGGCACTAAATACGGCTGTGGCATAGGAGAGTGTGGGGCGTGCACGGTAATCATGAACGGTAAGGCAGTAAACTCCTGCCTCGTGCTGGCCCCCCAGGCCGATGGGGCCCGTATCGAGACGGTGGAAGGTCTAGTGAGAGAAGGGAAACTTCACCCCTTACAGGAGGCTTTTATAGAACATCATGCGGTCCAATGCGGCTACTGCACTCCCGGCATGCTTATGAGCGCTAAAGCCCTCCTGGAAGAAAACCCTGATCCCACGGAAGGAGAGATACGTACCAGCATTTCCGGCAATTTATGCCGGTGCACAGGATACGAGCCCATAGTAAAAGCCATTAAAGCGGCTGCCACCAAGCTTGATAAATCTTTTCCGGAAGAGTGAGGGAAGCATGGGCATTCTTATCAAAGACGGGTGGATTTTAACCCGGGACGGAGAGAAGGCGGAATTTAAGCGGGGATATGTCTGGATAGAGGGGAATCGCATTAAAGAAGTAAGGTCAGACGACGAGCGTCAGAAGGCGCTGGAACAACGATGTTCTCTAGTGATACACGCTCAAAATTGTGCTGTTCTACCGGGATTTATTAACGCCCATTCCCACCTCTTCCAGACCTTCATCCGGGGGCTCGGAGACGACAAACCCGTACTGGAATGGCTGAAGACAGCCGTGTGGCCATGGGCTACGCGTATGGTCGAAGAGGATTTTTATCTCGCAGCCCTGATCGGTTGCCTGGAAAACTTGAAGTGCGGTTCTACTACGGTAATAGATATGCATTATGTGCATACCACCAAGGCCAGTTCTGACATGGTGTTACAGGCTATGCGGGACGCGGGAATACGGGGATACCTGTGCCGCACCTCCGCAGATCAGAATTACCATCCGCCGCTGATGGAAGATAAAGAGACAGTGTTTAAAGAAATGGATCGGCTCCTGTTGAAGTGGCAGGGAGAGGCCGGAGACCGTCTAAGAGTGGCCCTGGGTTTGCTCAATCCCTGGGCCTGTTCGGCGGAGCTGGTGAGAACAGCTGTGGACTACGCCCGCAAAAACAAGATTTTCCTTCAGATTCATGTAGCAGAAAGCGAAGCAGTAGTACAGAGAACCCTAGAAAGATACGGCTTACGCAACGTGGATTGGCTAAAGCAGCAGGGCTGCCTGGGAGAAAACATACAGTACGTACATGGGGTATGGCTGGAGGACGACGAGCTGGAAGTGGTGGCCGGGAGCGGGGTGTCATTGGTCCATTGCCCGGTGGCCAACATGTACCTGGCCTCCGGTGCGGCTCGGGTTACCGACTGGCTTAAAAAGGGCATAAAGGTGGCGTTGGCCACCGATGGCCCGGGAAGCAATAACAGCCAGGATATGCTGGAGGTCCTCAAGTTCACGGCCTGTCTGCAAAAGCTCCGGGCCATGGATGCTGGAGCCATTGCTTGCGAGGATGTGCTGCGCATGGCAACAGAAGGCGGTGCCAGGGCTTTAGGTAGGGAGGATTTAGGAGTGTTGCGGGAAGGGGCCAAAGCCGACGTTATAACGGTCCGCCTGGACCGGTCCCACATCTGGCCTGTTCACCGCATAGAATCGGCTCTGGTATATAATGCCAATGGGGGTGATGTGGATACAGTCCTGGTGGACGGCAGGGTGGTGGTTATGCACGGTAGGTCTACGCTGGTGGATGAAGAGGAAGTTAGGGAGAGGGTTCAGCAAAGGCTAACAAAACTAAAGGAGGTCTTTTAGATGGTGAAGAAGTGGCTGGCTATTATCCTAGCGGTGATACTACTGGTCGCGGTGACAGGGTGCGGCGGTAAAGCCCCTGCCGGTGGTGGCAATGCGGAAAGCAAAGTAGAGAGCAAGAGTTCGGACAGCGGCAAGGCTCAGGAAGGCAAAAAGCAGCTTAAGATTGCCCTCCTGCTCCCCGGCCCCATCAACGATATGGGCTGGAACGCTTCGGCTTACGAAGGGTTAAAACAGGCAGAGAAGAAATATGGCGCTTCCGTAGCCTATGTAGAGAATGTAACCCAGTCGGATATGGAAGAGAATTTCAGGGGCTTTGCCTTGCAAGGGTATGACGTAATCATAGGCCATGGGTTCCAATTCGGCGATGCGGCCAAAAAAGTAGCTCCCCAGTTCCCCAACAGCAAGTTTGTAGTAACCAGCAGCAATATATCCCAGCCGCCCAACGTAGCTTCGGTAAATATAGATAACGAAATGCAGGGATTTGTAATGGGCGCCATAGCCGCGCTTATGAGCAAATCAAAGGTGGTAGGAGCTATAGGAGGGGAACAGATACCGCCCATAGTGGGTTCAATCCAGGGGTTTGAAAAGGGAGCCAAGTACATCGATCCTAACATAAAAGTGCTCACCGCTTACACCGGCAATTTTAACGATGTCAATAAAGCTAAAGAAACGGCCTTGGCCATGATAGCCCAGGGCGCCGATATTATAATGGCCAATGCCAATCAGGCCGGGCTGGGTTCCATCCAGGCCTGCCAGGAGAAAAAGATCCTAGCCATAGGCAGCAATATGGATCAGAATCCCATAGCCCCGGACACAGTGCTGGTCAGCGTCATAAAAAGCGTACCGGTTCTTATTTCCTACGTGGTGGAACTTATCTATAACAACAAGTTTGAACCCAAGTTTTACAACTTAGGGGTAAAAGAAGGCGCCGTTTATCTCTCGCCGTGGCACGGATTTGAGAATAAGGTTCCCCAAGAAGTTAAAGACAGGATCGCTAGAATTATGAAAGATTTGGAGGAAGGCAAATTAGATATCAGACAGTACAAGTAAGAAGGGCGGGTAATGGAGGTATGCCTTGTTTTGCGGCTAGCCTGTCTTGGCTTTCGCGCCCTCAGGGGCCAAGACCGCCTCCAAGAAGCAAATAACCTGGAACGGGGCCGGACCCTCCCGGGTCTTGGCCCCACAAGGCTGGCTTAAATAAAGAATGGGCAGGAGGAAGTTAGAGAATGGCGGTTGTTCTGGGCGGCTTCCTCATCCCTTCGGTTACTCGGGGGGCCCTGCGGGAATGGGGGATACGCATAAAGGATGGAGAGGTCCTGGAAGTAAGGCCTAACGATGAACTCTTACAAAACCTGGGTAGGGAACAGGTATACGATTTTCGCGACTGCCTTATAATCCCCGGCTTTATAAATGGGCATATGCATATGTACGGAGTCCTTTCCCACGGCATTGAGGTCCCTGTGACACTTACGGGCTTCAAGAGCTTCTTGGACGATTTCTGGTGGCCCCTGATCGAAAACCGGCTGGACCACGAGATGATCGCGGCTTCTACTGCCTGGGCCTGTCTGGAAATGCTGCGTTCCGGCATTACCACCTTTTGCGATATCCTGGAAGCGCCTTATGCTCTGCCCGGAGCCCTGCTGATAGAGAAGGAAGTGGTGGAAAAGGCGGGACTGAGAGGGATCCTCTCCTTTGAGGCTTGCGAGCGCGTAAGTACAGAAAATGGCCAGTTGGGGTTGGAAGAGAACGCGCGCCTAATAAGGGAGGGTTCCGGAGAACTTGTGGGAGGGCTGGTAAGCGTTCATACCACTTTTACTTGTTCTCCCCAATTCCTTAAAAAGGCCGATAACCTGGCCCAAGACTTGGGGGCTATGCTGCACATGCACCTTTCGGAGAGCAGCTATGAACCCCGGTACTGCTTAGAGACATACGGCAAGCGGCCGGTAGAAGTGTATAGGGATCTTGGAATTTTAGGACCTCATGTGCTGGCCTCCCAGGGAGTAGACTTAAGTCCGGCAGAAATTGAGCTTTTAAGTCTATATAAGGTCAAGCTGGTGCACATGCCCCTTTCCAACTGCGAGGTAGGGGGCGGAATTGCTCCTGTTCCCCAGCTCCTGGACCGCGGGGTAATGGTGGGCTTGGGAACCGACGGTTATATAAATAACTTTTTTGAAGTCATGCGGGGAGCCTTCCTTTTGCATAAAGCAGCCCAAAAAAACCCGGCGGTAATGCCGGCACGGACGGTTCTGGCCATGGCCACGGAAGTAGGTGCCAGGGCGCTGGGAAGGCCGGACCTCGGACGCTTGGAACCCGGCTGTAAAGCCGACCTGGTAGCCGTCTCTTCTGATACTCCCACACCGGTAAATGAAAAGAATATTTTCGACCAGATCGTTCTTTATCGCAATCCGGAAAACATCAGAGCAGTAATGGTGGGAGGCCGGCTGGTAGTAGCCGAGGGCCGGGTACTGTCCTTAACCCAGGATAAAGTCAAGGAGGACTTAAAGAAGGCTACCCACAAGTTGTGGAGAGAGACGAGAACGGAGGTGTAAACAGGCATATGGCAGTTATCAGTCGACCTCTACCCCGCGTGGATGCCTATGAAAAAGTTACCGGCCGGGCTAAATATGCGGCAGACCTCTATTTTCCCCAGATGCTTTACGGAAAGGTCCTGCGCAGCCCTTATGCCCATGCCCGGATTATAAAAATTGACGTGTCCATGGCGCAGGCCCTCCCCGGAGTTCAGTGTGTTATAACCGCTGCGGACCTGCCGTCAGCCCGGTCATGGTTCACCTATCTTTTTCTGGCCGAAGATCGCGTAAGGTATACCGGCGATGCTGTAGCCATGGTAGCTGCTGAAGATCCCGATATTGCTGAAGAAGCCATAAAGGCCATAGAAGTAGTGTATGAGCCCTTGCCGGGGGTTTTTACCATAGAAGAAGCTTTGCAACCGGGGGCTCCTCAGGTGCAGGATTACGCGCCGGGAAATATCGTGCAGAACTCTCACTGGCCTGTACGCAAGGGCAATGTGGAAGAGGGGTTTGCCCAGAGCGATGTAATAATCGAACGGGAATACCGCACGCCCTATATAGAGCATGCCTACCTCGAGCCGGAAGCGGCGGTGGTGGTACCCGATCCGGTGGACGGCTCCATTACCGTTTACGCTTCGGTACAAAATCCCTACATGACTAGGCGCTACGTAGCTGCGGCTTTAGGCACTTCCCTGGGGAAGGTACGCGTTATCCAGCAGACCTTAGGTGGCTCCTTTGGGGGCAAAGAAGAGGTAATGGGTTTGATGTGCGGTAGGGCGGCTATTATGGCGGTGAAAACCGGTAGACCTGTGAAGATTGTAAATACGCGGGAGGAATCCTTTATTGAGAGCGCCAAGCGACATCCCTTCCGCTTGCGCTATAAAATCGGCGCTAAAAAAGACGGGAAGATAATGGCTTTTGAAGCCGAGTTAGTGGATGAAGGCGGAGCTTACAATTCCCAGGCCCAGTTCATGAACTGGCGGGCCTGTGTCCATGCCGCCGGCTGTTATGAGATACCCCATGTGAAGGTAGATGTCTATGCCGTGCATACCAACAATGTATACGGCGGAGCCATGCGGGGCTATAGCTCTCCCCAGGTGATTTTTGGACAGGAGTCCTTGATGGATGAGCTGGCAGATGCTTTAGGCATGGATCCGGTGGAATTGCGGCGTAAGAACGCCCTGCGGTTCGGCTCGGTGACCATCACAGGTCAGAAATTGGATGATCAGCTGGTTACCCTCCTAGAGGTAATGGATAGGGTCCTTAAAGAGTCGGGTTATTACCGCAAACGGTCGGAGTACGCCCAGGAGAGGCAAAGGAGCGGGTACAAGCGCAAAGGTATAGGCTTGGCCATAAGCTACCGCGGCTGCGGCCTGGGAGCCGAAACCGCCGACGCTACGGGCGGATTGGTTTCGGTGCAGGATGACGGCAGTGTTATCATCCGTTCCGGGCTTACGGATAACGGACAGGGAATGTCTACTTCCCATGCCCAGATAGTGGCTGAGGAATTAGGTATACCCTTAAGCAATATAGTGTACCAGCGAGTGGATACTTCTACCATGCCGGATGGCGGAATGACTGTGGCTTCCCGGGGGACCTATACAGGAGGACGGGCTATGCTCCTGGCAGCCCGCAAGGTAAAGGAGATAATCTTTAAAGGGGCGGCTGAGATGCTGGGCTGCCTGCCGGAGGAACTGGCGAGCGAAGAAGGAATGATCTACTGCCGTGCTAACCCCGAGAAGAAAGTGGCCTTTAAGGAAGCGGTGGGTTACTGCCTCTCCCGCGGTGAAACTTTGACCCAACTGGGCTGGGTGAAACCTCCGGAACTCCCCTGGGATCGTCCTACCGGGCAGGGAAGGGCTTTTCCTACGTATACCTATAACTGTGTAGTAGCTGAGGTGGAAGTGGATACCGAGACAGGTCAGGTAGAGGTTTTAAGGGTTACTTCCGGACATGACGTGGGACGGCCCATTAACCCGGCCCTGGCAGCCGGGCAAGTTTACGGTGGCATTGCCATGGGTATGGGTATGGCCTTAATGGAAGAAGTGGAAATAGATAAAGGCTTAATCTTAAATCCCAATTTTGATTCCTACTTTATACCCACAGCCCTGGATATGCCGGAAATGAAGCCCCTGTTCCTGGAGAGCGAGGATCCGGTAGGCCCGTTTAATGCCAAAAGCCTGGGCGAGCCGGCTACGGAATGTGTGGCTGCCGCCATAATAAACGCCATTGCCGATGCCACGGGTAGGCGGGTCCGCAGTCTACCTGCGAACTTAGAAAAAGTCCTATTAGGCAAGGCCCTAAAAAGGACGTAGGAGGTGTGGCCATGCATAAGTTCGATTACGTAAAGGCCCGTTCGGTAGAAGATGCTTTGCGCCTGCTTTCCCAGGGGGGAGAAACAGCGTGTGCACTGGCGGGAGGGACTGATCTCCTGGTAGCTTTCCGGGGAGAAAGCCAGCGCATACGAAATATAAAGTTAGTGGTAGATATAAGCCACCTGGAAGAGCTATCTTACATCTGTGAGAGCAATGGGACTATCGCTCTGGGCGCCTTGGCTACCCACGCTGAGATCGCTGCCTCTTCGGTTATTAGAGAAGGCGCCCCCTTTTTGGCCGAGGCTTGCGGCCAGGTGGGATCGCCCCAGATCCGCAACAGGGGTACAGTAGGGGGGAATATATGCAATGCCTCACCTGCAGCCGATACGTTGCCGGTTTTAATAGCCCTGGAAGCAGAGGTTACCATAAGGAGCCTGGCGGGAGAGCGAAGGTTACCCCTGGCTGAGTTCATTACAGGACCGTATAAAACCGCCCTTAAACCCGGGGAGATGGTTACGGAGATCAATTTTGTGAGGCTCGCTCCGGGAACAGGCAGCTGCTTTATAAAGCTCGGTCGGCGCAAGGCTATGAGCATAGCCAGGTTAAGTGTGGCCGTACTGTTAAAGAGAGGTGAAGGTGGTTTGGTGGAAGAAGTTCACATTGTTCCGGGGGCAGTTCTGCCGGTTCCGGCCAGGGTGACTGCGGCCGAAGAAGTTATACGGGGGAAGAGGTTGACCAGGGAACTGGCTATTGAGGCGGGGCAGAAACTGGCCGAGGAAATGGTGCGCATTACCGGGCCGAGGTGGTCAACTCCGTACAAAATGCCGGCCATAGCTTCCCTTACTAGAAGAGCCATTCTCAGAGCCGGGGGGCTGGATGATGTCTTTACTGGAGCTCAAGCTTAGGGTTAACGGCAAGGAATACGGCGTAAAAGTAAAACCCCATAAGCGATTAATAGATGTGTTGCGCGAAGAATTGCATTTAACCGGGACTAAGGAAGGCTGTGGCATAGGAGAATGCGGGGCCTGTACAGTTATCATGGACGGCAAAGCGGTCAATGCCTGCCTGGTCCTCGCGGCTTCGGCCGAAGGCAAGGAAATATATACCATTGAAGGGCTGGAGCAAAATGGGAGGCTTCACCCGCTGCAGGAGGCCTTCATCCGGTATAATGCCCTGCAGTGCGGCTTCTGCACGCCAGGGATGATTATGAGCGCCAAAGCTTTGCTGGACCATAACCCTAATCCTTCACGAAAGGAGATAAAGGAAGCAATTTCCGGTAACTTGTGCCGGTGCACAGGTTATCAGCAGATTATTGAGGCCATTGAGGAGGTGAGTAAATTAGGGGACAAAGGGGGTGGTGGATCGGTTTATGATCCGGAGTTATGAGCCTATAGTGTTCCAAAACTCTCTAAAAAACTTAAAATCAGCGAGGGAGGTAAAGCGTTATGAAGAGGCTACTAGCCATTTTGACAGCTCTGCTCCTGCTTTTGGGTGTGACAGCCTGTGGAGGAGGTCAAAAGCAAGAAAGCAAGCCTCAAAATCAAAACCAACAAAGCCAGCCTAAGGACCAAAAATCCGAGAAAAAATTAAAAGTGGCTTTGCTGTTGCCCGGTCCCATTAATGATATGGGTTGGAACGCCTCGGCATATGAAGGACTAAAAGAAGCTGAGAAGCACTACGGTATCGAAGGTGTTTACCGGGAGAGGGTTTCTCAGTCGGAACAGGAGGAAGCTTTCAGAGCTTTTGCTTCCCAGGGATTTGATGTAATCATCGGGCATGGATTTGAATTCGGGGATGCGGCCAAAAAAGTAGCTAAAGACTTTCCAAACGTGAAGTTCGTGGTTACCAGCAGCACCATTAGTCAGCCCCCTAACCTGGCTTCTCTGCAAGTCATGAATATAGAAGCGGGTTTCCTGGGAGGCTACCTGGCCGGCCTGATCACTAAGAAGAATATAGTTGCCTATATAGGCGGGATGGATATACCTCCTATAAGGAACGCTATGGTAGGCTTTGAGATAGGTGCCAAGATGGCCAATCCCAACGTAAAGGTTCTGGCTACCATGACGGGCAGCTTTGAAGATGTGGCCAAGGCCAAGGAGCAGGCCCGGGCCTTCATCGAGCAGGGAGCAGACGTGGTCTTGGGCAACGCCGACCAGGCTGGTCTGGGCGTGATCCAGGCGGCAGTAGAGAAGGGCGTTACGGCCATAGGTTACGACCACGACCAGAGTACCGTGGCTCCGGACACCATAGCGGGGACTAGTATCCAGAGTTACCCCATTGCCATTGATTACCTGATCAAAATCATAAAGGACGGCAAGTTTGAGCCCAAGTTCTACGGTATGGGTGTGAATGAGGGAGCCACAGGCATCATATGGAATGCCAAATACGAGAGCAAGCTGCCACCGGGAGTCAAGGATAAGGTAAAACAAGTGATAGAAGATCTGAAGACCAAGAAAATAGACTTGGAAAAACTGGCTAAGGAGAAGGAACAGAAGAAATAAGGGCGGCCTGGGGGCTCCATGAAGGAGCTCCCCCTTGCTCCTTATTCCGGGGGTGAAAGGAATGGAGCGCATTCAACTTAAAATTAACGGCCGGCTGTACGCGATTGAGGTAAAGCCGAATTGGACGCTCCTTAAGGTGCTCCGGGAGGTACTGGGATTGACAGGCACCAAGTGTGGGTGCGCCAGCGGCGATTGCGGGGCGTGTAAGGTGCTGGTGGACGGCGAGGCGGTAAAAGCCTGCGGTCTGCTAGCTCGGAAGGCCCAGGGCAAGGAGATCGTTACCATAGAAGGTCTAAGCCAGGGCGGGGAGCTTCATCCACTGCAGCGAGCTTTTATAGAAACGGGCGCCGTGCAGTGCGGGTTCTGTACCCCCGGAATGATAATCGCGGCTAAAGCTCTACTGGACAAGAATCCTAATCCATCCAGAGAAGAGATATGCGACGCCTTACAAGACAACCTGTGCCGGTGCACAGGTTACGTCAAGATAATCGAGGCCGTGGAATTGGCCGCTACCTGGCTTAGAGGGGAAAAGGTAGCGGGCTATAGTAACGGAGCGGCCAGTGGCCAGGTAGTAGGGAAGGGGCGGCCCTTGCGCGAGGCTGTAGATAAAGTGACTGGACGCACGGTGTATGTGGCGGACATGCGCCTTCCCGGGATGCTCTATGGACGGGTGCTTTTCAGCCCGGTGGCCCACGCCAGGATAAAGAAAATTGATGCGAGCAAGGCGGAGGCGCTGCCGGGGGTAAGGGCGGTAGTGACCTACAAGGATTCCCCGCGCGTCCCCTATAATAGCGCCCTGCGCTTTAAGGGGCACGATATCCCCCACGATGAGTACATTTTCGACGATACAGTAAGGTATGTGGGAGACCGGGTGGCTGCAGTGGCGGCCGACGACCCGGAGACGGCGGAGAAAGCCCTGAGGCTCATAGAAGTAGAGTATGAAGCACTGCCAGCAGTGTTTGATCCGGAGGAAGCCTTAAAGCCGGGGGCGCCGTCGGTTCACGCAGGCGGCAACTTAATTAAAAGGCTGGAGGCGGCTGCCGGGGACGTGGAGAAGGCCCTGGCCGGGGCGGACCATGTGTTCACTGACCGCATAAAATTGCCCATGGTGACTCATGTGGCCCTGGAACCCCACGCCAGCCTGGCCCACTTCGACCGGGCAGCCGGCAAGCTCACTGTCTGGTCTGCCAATCAAAATATCTTTGCAACCCGGGTTATCCTCTCGGAGGTTTTCGGGCTCCCCTTAAACAAGGTGCGGGTTATCAAACCCCCGGTAGGCGGGGCCTTCGGGGGCAAGCTGGAGGCCATTTTGGAACCGGTGGCGGCACTACTGTCCCTTAAAAGCGGCAGGCCGGTACTGGTGGAAATGAAGCGCAGGGATATCATGGTATCCACCCGGACGCGGCACTCCGCCATCTACTACTTGAAAACCGGAGTAAGGGAAGACGGTACCATAGTGGGCCAGGATATAACAGCCTATTTCAATACCGGGGCCTACGCCAGCAGCGCCCTGAACGTGCCCAGCGCCATGATAGATAAGGCCTTCCGCCTTTACCGCATTCCTAATTTGCGGGTAACCGTCTATCCGGTCTATACCAATTGCCCGGTGGCCGGCGCCATGCGCGGTTACGGTTCTCCTCAGCTAATGGCCGCGAGAGAGACCCACCTGGACAAAGTGGCTAGAAAACTGGGGTTGGACCCTGTGGAATTCCGCAGGAGGAACCTGGTAAAGCCAGGAGATATAAATCCCCGTTTCGGCACTTCGCTAGGCAACTGCCGCGTCCTGGATTGTTTGGAGAAGGGAGCGGAGAGGTTTAGATGGGAAGCGAAGAGCCAGCTGCCCAAGGGTGAAGGACGTTTTCGCCGGGGCATTGGCGTGGCCGCAGGCAATCACGGTAACGGCACCTTTGGGGTGCACGTGGACATGACCACGGTAGTTTTGAAGATGAATGAAGACGGCACGGTGACCATGTTCACCGGTACGCAGGATTTGGGCCAAGGTAGCACCACCATGATGTGTATGGTAGTGGCCGAGGTATTAGGCCTATCGCCCGACCAGATCGAGGTCGTGGAAGCGGATACCGAGCTCACGCCGTGGGATCTGGGTACTTACGCCAGCCGAGGGGTATGGGTGAGCGGCAATGCGGCGTTAAAAGCCGCTCAGAGTATACGCCGGCAACTGCTGGAAGTAGCGGCTCCCATGCTGGGGGTAAAGGAGGAGGACCTGGAGCTGGGGGGCGGGTTCGCTTACTGCCGCCATTCCCCGGATAAGAAAGTTCCCTTAAAAGATATAGTAGTAGCGGCTCAACTAAGCAAAGAGGGCGGACGGGAAATCAAAGCCTATGAGAGCTTCGCCTCGGTAGCCGGTCCTAACTCTTACGGGGTACACTTTGCCGAAGTAGAAGTGGACACGGAAACAGGGGAAGTAAAAGTTTTAAATTACGTGGCCGTCCACGACGTAGGCCGGGCCATTAATCCCTTGCTGGTAGAAGGCCAGATAGAGGGCGGTATCCAGATGGGCCTGGGCTACGGGCTTACCGAAGAGCTTATCCTGGACAAGAGCAGCGGCAAAGTAATCAACGCTTCCCTTAAAGGGTACAGACTCTTCCGGGCCAAGGACATGCCCCGGATAGAGGTGATGCTGGTGGAAGAGGGGGAGCCGCCCGGCCCCTTCGGGGCCAAGAGTATCGGTGAGGCAGCGACCGTACCGGTGGCCCCGGCGGTAGTCAATGCTGTAGCTGACGCCTTGGGCCTGGAGTTTGACGAGCTGCCGGTCAGCCCGGAGCGCATACTAGCTAAATTGCAGCAGGCAGCTAAGAAATAGCCATGGGAAGGAGTGGGAAATTTATGCCTGTAATACTCGGCATAAGCGGGAGCCCAAGGAAAGGGGCCACAGAATACGCGGTACAGGTGGCTCTGGAAGCCGCCGGCCAGTTTCCGGGTATTACTACTCGCTACTGGAGTGTTAGGGGTAAGAAGATCAGTTTTTGCACCCATTGTGACAGGTGCATCCGGGAAAAGACCATGTGTCACGTACAGGACGATATAAAAGAGCTGGAAGAATTGGTCCTAGAAGCTGATGGGTTTATTATAGGCTCGCCCGTTTACGACATGAATATCACGGCCCAACTGGCCGCCTGCTTTAACCGCCTGCGTCCCATATTCCTGGTGCACCCGGGAAAACTCCGCAACAAAGTGGGAGGAGCCATAGCCCTGGGCGGCACCAGGCATGGCGGCCAGGAGACAGCCCTCCAGGCCATCATCAATTTCTACCTCATGCATGAGATCCTGGTATGCGGCGGTATAGGCGGTTGCTATACGGGAGGAACCGTCTGGACCAAAGACGGCAAAGCCCAGGGAGCAGCCGAAGACGAAGTAGGCATGGCCACGGTGAAGGGATTGGGGAGAGCCATAGGAGAGGCTACCCTGGTAACCTCTATGGGCCGCAAACTTTGGGAGGAGAAAAAGCTAGAGCTGGGAGTCCTAGAAGCCGGTCCCGTAAGAGATCATGCCATCTAAAACGAGGGAGAAACGCGAGGGGAGCTCCTGCGCTTTCTTCTCGAGGGAAGGTTTATTTTCACAAAATAGAAGTATTTACGAAGAGCGATTTCGAAATAGCTGGAGCAAAAGCGGAGTGGAAGTGGAGAGGAAGCGGAGAGGGTCTTCGGAAATAGCGAAATAGATCTGGCGTAAAACAAGGTAGCCCAAGATGTCGTGGGATCTGAACACAGCGGGGCTCCTGGCCGGAGGAATCTTAAGGCCGTCTACCGGGTAAGCGGTAGTACGGCTTTTTTGTAGATTTTGTTTGTATCTTACAGCAGGTTCAAATAAAATTAAAGTAACAGTAGTTAAAGGCTGACGAAGGAGGTATAGACAAATTTGGCACTAAAGCAGAGGCAGAATAGAGCGAACAACCAAATGCCCAAATGCCCAAGGAGAAATAGAGGTGATGCCCTATATGCCTAGTTATGGTTTTAAGGAGATAGCCGAACTTAAGGCCTACCTTAAGAAAAAACGCGAAAACCGCGAACAAGAGCTGGCCAAAAGAAAGGAGGATGCTCTGGCTGCTGCCCGCCGCGCTGCTGAAGTTATTCACAGGTATGGCCTGCGCCATGTATGGCTGTTCGGTTCCCTGACTGGTGATGGCACCTTTAGCGAGCACTCCGATATCGACTTGGCTATAGATAAAGTTCCTCCAAAAATAGATTTCTGGCGTCTATATTCTGATGTACTGGCTGCAGCTCAACCCTTTAATGTGGATCTGGTAATTCTGGAGTCTGCGAGCCCAGAATTAACAAAAAACATCTACAGAAGGGCCATCCCCATATAGGCCCCGCCGGGTTCAATACCGGCCCCAATTTACGGTGGCGTCTCTCCAGTTTTGATCCCAAGCGGGCCTACTCTGCAAAAAGTGGGGATAACTCAGCAATCTACGACATTTGTACACCATAGCTACCGGCCCCGGGCTGGCCCAGGCCGAGGCGGCCAAAAACGTAATCCTTGTGCAGCTGGCCAACGCCGAAATAACCAGCCCCCTCACCGGGATCGTGACCAACCGCTACATACATCCAGGAGAAGTGGACGTGCTCCAGGACAGGATGGCCGTAAACGTACAACCTTAGCCCTGCTTGGCCCGCTCTCTCTGGATAGCTTCAGATATCCAGGATCGAATAAGCGTTTGATAAGGAATATCCTTCTTACGCGCGATCTCTTTGGCTGCTTCTATCTGAGATATCCGGAGGCGTAAGGTTACCCGTTTGGTTTTCAATTTTGCAGCAAGTTCTGGGGCCAGTTCTAACGGCTCTTCTTCTGGCTGAAGCAAGCCTTTTTCCATAGCTTCACCAAAGCTATAGTTGTCCCAGAACTTCCGCTCCTCTTCTTCACTAGCGAACTCCGGTATCCTGTCACCTTTAAATTCTGGCCCTTTTTCGCGCCATAGCAGTCATTTCCCTTAAATAATCTGTGGGAACTCGTAAACAGGCACGCGCATCACCCGCTTTTCCGCAGGCGGGGCCTCGCGCATAGCGTCAAGAACGCGACAAACTTCGGCCTCGAAATACCTCTCGCCACAATCCTCGCATACCCAAGCTGGCACGCCTTCCACTAGCGTTAGCTGGTCGCCCCACCAGTTCTCTGCGGTGACCAGGCGGTGAGCTGTTTTCCCGCCACAAAGGTAACAACGAGTCACCATATCGTTTCACCTCCTCGTTTTCTCGTTCACCCATTTCGGGGGCTTAGGCTCGTAGACGGTTACAATGAGCAATGTCCCCGAAGGGTCGAAGGCGCAGACAGCGTGCAGCGGCCTCCCATCTTCAGTATAGCCCAAAATAAGGGCGCTGGGCCCCCGTGGGTCGTCAGGGTAATTCTCCAGTATTTCCCCATTAGCCAGAGCACAAACGAGTTCTTCATCCCTAATTCTACGCTGCCCCGCTCTTGCCCTTGCATGGGCAGTCATAGCCCATCTCTCCTCTTTTACGCATTGGCGTATTCGATCCAACACCTACGCCTATTGCCCTCCCCCATGTAAGAACTTCTCACGCCCATGAGCGAGGCCCATTAGGTTTGTTCCCCGTCAAGCACATAAACGAGCAAATCGCCAGGTTGGTAATTTAGGGCCTTGCAAAGGCGATTAAGCGTTTCCATTTTTACAGTAGCAACTCCAATCAATTTACCACCACTTTCCGCGCGATTGTGTTTCTGTAAACGATCTTACCGTAAGCCAAGGTAAAAATCTACGGGTAGGGGCAATGCCATTTACCCCAAAATTTACTGCAAAAAAGCATTGACAATGCCCATTATGCCTGGCGCATCCCCAGTTTTGATTCCAGGCCTGCTTGGCTTGCGTTCGCTCCGGAGACCTTCGCGGGCCAAACTAGCGCTTGGCTCAAGGCTCCGGCAGGCTTCCCGGCAAATTCGGCTTCCTGCCTCAGTTGCCGGCCGCAGGTTTCTCATGCCCTCGGGCCTGCCTCCGCCTTTCGCCCAGCTTAAGTTTGGCTAACCGCTCAGGTTTAGTCGCTCGCTTCCAAGCCCAAGCAGGCCTGCCCTGCAAAAAGTGGGAAGAGCTGAGCAAAAAATCCCCTTGCGCAGCGAAGCCTTGGGGTTTAAGCTTGGGGTGGAGGGATAAACACTGGAGGGATAAACATGAGTCAGGAAACGGCCTGCCCCCGGGGATACATAGACGCCCACATACACGTATGGGAATTCGCCCTCTTCAACCACTTCGCCGACCTGGAAAAATGCTCCAACCTGGAGGAACTGGTGGAAACCCTGAGGTCTTGTCCGGTGGAAGGGTGGGCCATAGGTGTGCGCTTTAACCAGGAAAGGCTGGCCGAAAGAATTATCCCCCAGCGGGCCTTCCTGGACCGGGCTTTCGGCTCAACGCCGGTGGTAATAGTCCGGACCTGCCTGCACCTGGCCGCAGCCAACACGGCCGCTATGCAGAAGCTGGGATTGTTTGCAGAAAATGGGCTCTTCTACGAGGGGGAGGTATTTAAACTCCTCAAGACCATGGTAGCCGGGCTCAACCTGGCTTCGAAGGAAGTCCTCTCCCAAGGGTTAAAAGAGCTTAAGAAGCTGGGGATAGTTAGAGCCATCGATATGGGGATGGACCGCCACAAACGCCGCCTCTTTGAAGGCCTGGATCAGGAGGTTCAGGTGGATTTCTACACGGTGGACTTCGGGCTGCTGGATGAAGCCCTGGGGTTTAAGGTCTTCCTGGACGGAGGCTTGGGGGCTCGCACCGCGGCCTTGACCGAGGAATATGCCGACGATCCCGGCAACTACGGCCTGCTAAATTATAGCGATGAAGCCCTCCTTTCCCTGGTGAAAAGGGTACACCGCCAGGGCAAACCTATAGCCGCCCACGCCATCGGTGACCGGGCGGTGGACCAATTCTTGCGGATTATAAAACAAACCCGCCACCCCCTGGACCGCCTGGAACACGTGCAGTACGCCCGGGAAGAGCAGCTGGAAGCCCTGGCGGAGCTCGAGATCCCTGTCTGTATACAGCCCATCTTTTCCCGAGAAATATCCTGGGCCAGATACAGATTGGGCCCGGAGCGGATGAAAACAGCTTATGCCTGGGGACTCATGAAGGATAAAGGCATTCGCCTGCTGGCCGGTTCCGACGCCCCGGTGGAACGCGTCGACCCCCGAGAGGCGGCCGCCACGGTCGCCTGCCTGGAGGGCAGGCACCACCTAGGCTTCGAGGAGGTTCTGGACCTCTTCGCGCGGGCTAACTGGGAGTTTTACGGCGGCCAGCTTTAATGGCGGTTTCTCAGCCTTAGGAGCTAAAAAGAAAACCATGTGTTAGCTGCCCTGAGTTCACGGGCAAAAGTGGAGATAACTCAGATCATTAAGTCCTTGAAGGGTCTAAAGGATTATCGCTTATAATAAAGTTGTGCAATAAAGTGTTTTCCATTTAAACCTCACTCCTCCCTTGAGTAATTTCATCCCACTTGGAGTGAGGTTCTTCTTTTTTTGCTATTCTCCTGCCAAAGCCCGCTTGGATTTTGCACTAAGGAAGGGGAATTGGAAAAATTGGAGTGAGGGCTTATAAGCATAATTATTGACAGCGAAAATAGCATAAAGTATTATAGAAACAGCTTTTATTAAAAGCAATATATTATAAGGACGGGAGGTAAAAGAGAACTCTATGAACCGGCGGGAATTTATAAAGCGGTCTCTTTTGTCGGGCGCAACGGCTGCTTTGGTTCTTTCGGGCCTAGATAGGTTGGGAATAGCTGAAGCAGCCTCCCTGCAGGTAGGGATGCTTATTGACCTTACCCAGTGTGATGGATGCGAGAACCGCAAAATACCAGCCTGTGTAGAGGCTTGCCGGGAGGCTAATAAGCCTTACTTCCCGCAGCCGCGAAAAGAGGACCTCAAGCCTTATTGGCCGCAGAAAACTTATGAGGACTGGTCGACAAAGCAAAATGTTATCAATAGGCTCACACCTTATAATTGGACCTTTGTTCAGAAGGTAGAAGTGGAACATAAAGGACACAAAACCACGGTTTATATCCCCCGCCGCTGTATGCATTGCGACAACCCTCCCTGCGCTAAGCTTTGCCCATTTAGTGCCCAGGAGAAAAAACCGGAAGGGCCGGTGATAATTGACCCGGAGATCTGTTTTGGCGGGGCTAAATGCCGTGAGGTTTGCCCCTGGCATATCCCGCAGCGCCAGGCAGGGGTGGGGCCTTATCTTAAATTCGCCCCCAAATTTGCAGGAGGGGGAGTGATGTACAAGTGCACCCTGTGTTATGACCGCATTTTACAAGGGAAACTGCCAGCTTGTGTAGAGGCTTGCCCCCGCCAGGCCATATCCTTTGGGCCCAAGGAGGAGATGCGCAGAGAAGCCCACAGGCGGGCCGGCGCTATAGGGGGTTATATATACGGAGAAAAGGAAAATGGGGGGACTTCTACTTTTTATGTCTCAGCTATACCTTTTGAGACCATACACAAGGCCCTCGTGGCGGCTAAGCAGCAACCCGCCATGCCGGTGGGCATCCCCAACTTTTTGGACACCCCTAACGGTATCGGCCAGGCGGTGCTTCTGGCCCCGGTAGCCGGGTTGCTGGCGGCAGGCGTGGCCGTTTATAAAGGGATGAAAGGAAGAGAATAGGTGTGTTCGGCGGTAAGGTAAAGAGACATAGCGGAATCGTGCGTTTTATTCACTGCTCGGTGGTTATTTCCACTTTTCTCCTCATCTTTAGCGGTTTGGGACAGCTTCCCCTGTATAAGCGCTATATGGTCGATCAATTACCGGGGCTTTCGTGGGCTTCTAATTTTTATGTTACCCTTCTTATCCATTATGTGGCAGCCGCTTGGCTGGTGTTTGCGAGTATAATGCATGGGGTTTACCATACCTTAAGGAAAGAATTTGACCTCCTCCCCCGCCGGGGGGATCTGAAGGAATCCTGGGCGGTTATTAAAGCCATGTTTGGCCGAGGAAAAGAGCCGCCAGCCGATAAATATTTGCCGGAGCAACGCCTAGCCTACGCCTATATGGCGTTTAGCTTTTTCCTCGTTATAGTTACGGGATTTATAAAAGTCCTCAAGAATTTTCCTTCTATTACCCTGCCCTATCCAGTCTGGCAATGGGCCACTAATTTGCATAATGTGGGCACGGTGCTCGTTATATTAGGGGTAATAGCACACCTGGCGGCCTTCGCTCTTAAGCCTAACCGGCCGCTTATCTTAAGCATGATTACAGGTTACGTCAGTGAAGAGTACGCTCGCCACCGGCATCCTTTATGGTATAACAGGATAAAAAGTAAAAAAAGCGAGATGAAAGAGAAGCGCTCGGGGCTTTAACCCCGGGCTTTTGTTTTCTCCTTTAAAGCAGGACATTTCTTAACACCAACTCGAGTATGTGTTGTAAACGTTTTTCTAAGTTCTCTGGCCGGACGGGATCATCTCCCCAAAGAATGGCCAGAATGTCCTTCTGGGTGAAATAAGAGATGCATAAACTGCTTATACTTGTTAGCATCTGCCTTATATCGAGATCTGGACGGAAAATCCCCTTGGCCTTTCCTTCCTCCAATATTTCCTTGATCTGGGGTAAGCCTTCTTCCCAGATAGGGGGCAAAACTTTGCGCGCATAAATACCGCCTTCCAAGGCCTCCCAAGAGATAAGACGGGCAAACCTGGGATTTCGAGCTAAGAAATAGAAGTAAGTCTTTATCGCTTCTACCAGTTGCTCTTGGGGATCGCCCTTGCCTTTAGCGGCCTGGCTAGTGGCGGCCAGGATCTTCTCAAAATTAGCTTTAAGTACACCAGTATAGAGGTCTTCCTTGCTGTGAAAGTAGTGGTAGAGCATCCCTTTATTAACTTTGGCTTTAGATGCTATTTCGTCTACCCGCGCACCATGTAGACCTTTAGCAGCAAAAATTTCCTCCGCTGCGGCGAGAATCCTTTCTCGACTTTGTACTACAGGATGTGCCATTTGAGCTTACCTCTTCCTTAAGTTTATAATGGCAAAGGTTAACCAACTAGTTAGTTACAATACCATAATGTAACGGCCAGTCAAAGGCTGCCATTTCTTTAAAATAGCAGCTAGTCTTGAAAAGAGGCCGTTTATTCTATGTTTTATGCTGTTTTTCATGTTCCGGCTGATTTTCTATTTATGGCTTTCGTATCTGCCCATCCCAGGCTTTAGAAAACTTTTCTTTCTCCAAGCGAAACTTCCCCCGCTTTCATTCGTGAGTATACAGGGAAGACTTAGCAAGATTAACCAAAGGAGCCTTCGGGATGGGCGATATGGAAAGCCTGGTCGCCAGGATGCAGGAGGGCGATCTTACGGCCTTTGAGGAGCTGGTTGCGAAGTATCGTAACAAAGTTTATGCCCTAGCTCTTACCCTGGCTGGCAACCAGGCTGACGCGGAGGATCTTACCCAGGAGGTTTTCTTAAAAATCTACCTTGGCTTTAAGGAGTACGCACAAAAGAAGGGCAGCTTTGAAGCCCTAGTACATAGGATGACCGTAAACTTATGGATCGATTGGACGAGGAGGCGAAAGAGATTTCAGACCTTTTCCCTGGATAGCATGACTCAAGAAGAGAACAAGGCTGCTTATGAGATAGCGAGTTCAGAAGAAGACGTGGAAAGGGTTTATCGCCGAGATTTCTGGAATGCAGTATGGAGGGCCTGGGGAGAACTGCCTGAGCACTACCGCATAGTGCTTAAACTTCGTGTGGTGGACCAGCTTTCCTATAAAGAGATAGCAGCCCTTACAGGAGACACAGAAGCAGCAGTTAAGTCTAAACTTAACCGCAGCCGCCAGATGCTAAAGGAAAGACTTCGTAAAGCTGGATACCCTCTATAATCCCCCCAAAAAAATTTTGGGCAAGACCGCGAAACTTACAGCCATTTTGTTCGTGATTCCTTATGGAAAGGGCAAGAGACAAAATTTTAAGCCCTAAGAAGGTGGCGTCAAAAATGAGGTGCCGGCAGGCAAGGAAAATGCTTTCGCCATACATAGACGACGAACTCAGCGATGCGGAGAGGGCAGCGCTCGAGGAGCACCTTAACTCTTGTGAGGCCTGCCGGTCAGAGCTTGAAGCCCTGAAGAGAATTTCCGAAGGCCTAAAGGAAATTTACCAGGAAGTTAAAGCTCCTCCTGATTTCGTGGACAAAGTAATGAAGCGTATACAGGAGCTGGAGGAGGGGAAGAGTTCCCGTCTCTTCCAGGATGACCTGCCCGGCTACCAAAACAGGTGGTTAAGGGTGGGGCTAGTGGCCGTCCTGACGGTGGGTATGGGGCTAGGAATACTGCAGTACGGCCGCACCCATGCGGGTAACACCCAGATGTGGCCCGGTTCCTATAAGTTGGCCACACCGGGAACCGAGGTTATTACAGAAAAGGATGAAGAAGGTTCATCAGGTAGCCAGGTAAGCGAGGCTGAAAAAGTCCAAGCTTCGGACAAGGACGAAAGCACTGGCAAGCCAGGGCATGCTCCTGTTGAGGGTGAACCCGGTAGGGTAGAAAAGCAGGGAACAGTCCAGGGTAGGATGCCCGCGGCAGTAGAAGGGAAGAAGCCGGGAAACGCAGCTGGAGGACAGAGAACTGGCGAGCAAGCTAAAACCGGTACGCAGGTAGCCACCGGGCAGGACACAGGTAGTTACCAGCCCAAGACCTTCCTAAGTAGGAGCAGGCACGTGCGGACGACGCTGGTAAAGGTGGAAGTGGATAACCTGCCCTACGCCAAAGAAGTGGTGGCCGTCCTGGCTGAGAAGGCAGGTGCCGAGAGGCCTCGGGAAGTCTGGGTCTACCAGCAGGAGGAAACTATCTTAAGGGTGGTGCTACCTACAGGTAGTACAGCTCAGTTCCTGGAGAAGGTAGGTAAACTGGGCAAGGAAGTCGACCGGGAGAAAGAGACGGTGGACGTAACAGCTGAATTTGATCGTAAGCTGTTGGAATACCAGGAGTTGGCAGGTAAGCAGGATACCGAAAGTTTGGTGCGGGCCAAAGCCTTGGAGCGGCAGCTGGAAGACCTAGACCGCGAGACTCTAGAAGCAGGCAAGGAAGTGGTAAACGTATGGCTAAAACTCCACTAGCCGGCTTGCCCGGACTGGTGGGGTGAAGATAGACCCCGAGGGGATGTGGCGCCCCTGCTGGTGTGAAAACTGGAAAAGGGGGGATGTGGTCCCGCACGCCGACCGTCCCGGGCACTCGGGTTGGTGAGTGGCGAAGAAAGGGCCGATAAATGCGATATCCGTGGTGCAACGGGAGCGGTAAAGACGGCGGGGGAGTCGAGAAAGAAGGTGGAGTTTAATTAACAGTGAAATGCTGCAGTCATGCAGCAACATCAGGCTCTAAACCAAAACTAAACCAAAACTTTATGGGAGGGGAGAAAGTTGTTAAAAACGAGGAAGAAATGGCTATCAATCCTGCTTACCCTAGCCATGCTGGTTGGCCTGATGGTACCTTTCGCAGGCCCGGCAGCGGCTGTGGGTACGGTGTATACGACGCTGGAAGCACCTTTGGTAGAAGATGACACCGAATTCGCTGAGCTGGGTAGCTTCCAGATTGAAATCGATCCGATGTATGCTTCCACACAATCAGAGGCGTGGATAGAGCTACCCCAGGATTATGAGATTCACTATGCGGTAATAACAGGTCTGCGTCACAGCACGGTTGATGCGGTTTACAAAGACATAGTAATAAACGACGGTAAAGATGAGAATTATCCTACTACAAGCTACCCTAACAACTATGAAACGGTAATACAGACTGGCGCAGATAGTGCTACTAAACCCGGCGCCTTAGTGAAAGTTAGCGATGTAACGAAACGTGGATTTAAACTTACCCTAACCAACCCCCCGGAGGGGAATAGTGTTCCGGCTGCCAACGGAGATAAGTTTAGGTTACAGATCCAGTTTAAGAGCGTGAAAGTACCGGCTGGTGTAAGCGGCGACATAAAGGTCACTGTGAGCTACATTAAGGGCCAATTGGTAAACGGTTCTGCCGTGATTGGTACTGTAGCAGGTGGTGGATTAAGAGTCAGCGTAATTGATGATGATACATTCGGCGATCAGGGCGGCTATGTAAAAATTCGCGTTGAAGAAACTGTAGCCGGAAAACTGAATGAGAAGGATCAGCTTAAACTGGAGCTTCCTGACGGTTTCGAATGGAGATTTACCAACGGCACATTAGATGATAACAACAAAACTGGTGTAGGGCGTATATTTGGAAATCTAGACACAACGAAACTCTCCTTTGATCTTAGTGATCCAGACACGTTGAAGATTAGCCTAAGTGATGATAGTTATAAATCTACCCAGCGGTCTGCGTTCGACTTTTGGGCAAAAATCGAGGTTACCGATACTGAAGAAGCCGAATATGGCGATGTAGTGGTTAAAGTAAAGGGCGACTATACTGTAAGTCCAAGCGAAATAGTCGTTGGTACCTATGGTGACTATGAAGCGACAATCAGTGCAGAGGATCCGGCTATAGTAGCCTATGCTGGACAGAACGACCAAGATGTCAGTGACATTGTGATTAAAGAAAAGCTGAAGGGTTCACTTATTGCGGGTCGTACCATAACACTTACGCTTCCAGAAAATGCCCGGTGGTACCGGTTTGACGACCAAATAATCTATACTGAGTTGGAACCTGGCAAGGATTGGGTAGACGAGGATGCTGGTTTGCGCTTGAAGTTTGCTGGTCTCGAGGGTACGGACGACCGCACCGCCAAGTTCATAGTTGAGAGTACCGCTAGTGATAGGAGTGGGTCGACCGATGAGGCTGAACTTAAGATTGAGAATATTGGAGTATCCCTCAAGGCTGGCGTAACCGGCGATCTCAAAGTTAAAGTCGGTGGTAGTGCTGGGCTCAGTGGTGAAATCACTATTGCTAAAATAGTAGATCCAGTAACAGTGACTGCTGAGAAAACTAACGTGCAACTTGGTAGGTCCAACCAACCGGCTGGTAAAATCGTCATCAGTGAATATGCTGCAGAAGCTATAAATACCGACGATGGCAAGAATACGATAACGCTGACTTTACCGGAAGGCGTCAAGTTCAGCAGCAAGCCCACAGTCACGGTAACTAAGGGCGATATCGAAATCGAGGCGGTCAACGTTAAAGATTACGGAGACCGCGATGATGCGGTACTCGAGATCGAGTTCAAGGACGATAGCAATGAGGCGAGCACAATTGAGATTAGCGATATCTACTACGACGTTGACCGTACCTTCGGTGAAGGAGACATCAAAGTAGAAGTTGGTGGCGCGGCCCTTGTGAACACAAACATCGAGGGCTATGATAAGGACGCTGATGGAGACGTTGATGAACCCTTCTTCGAGGATACCGATTACTTGGTGAAGGTAGCCAACGCTACTGTGGTGACGCGGGCTCCGTCTGAGACCAGGCAGACGGCAGTGTTCACCATCAACAGTACCAGCTACACCGTGAACGGCGTCCAGGCCACCATGGATGTTGCCCCGTATATCAAAGATGGCCGCACCTACCTGCCGGTGAGGTATGTTGCCTATGCTCTCGGCATCTCGCCCGAGAACGTGATCTGGGATGGCGTTAAGGCCACCTTCATCGGGCAGGGCCGTGTGGTGCAGGTCACTCCTGGCAGCTCGATACTGAGCATCAACGGTGCGCCCGTCACCATGGACGTGGTAGCTGAAGTGGTTAACGGTCGTGTGATGGTGCCGTTCCGGTGGGTGGCCCAGGCCTTCGGTGCCCAGGTTGACTGGGACGAGGCTAATCAGACCGTTACCATGAAGCTGAAAGTCTGAGAGGGTGTCTAGGACCCGGGTCCGGGTGCGGATCCGGGTCCTCTAACTTTGGGGGTGGTAGCTTGAAACGGTGGATAGTGCTGCTAATTTTGGTGGTAGCTCTTATGGTCTTCTTTGGCACGTCTGGGACCGCTACTGCGAAAGATACGCTTAGTTTAGACGAGGCCATCAAGCTTGCGCTGGATCACGATAAGGGGCTTAAAAAAGCGGAGGCAGAGATCGAGCGGACAAAGGCGATTAGGGACGATGCCCAGGAGAACGTGCAATTCACCCCGGTTCAGGGCGGATACAGTGGCCCTTATGGCCCGCAGATAGAGGCGAGCTGGAACAAACTTCTCTCGGCCGATCTAGCGTGGCGTGCCAGTAAGAAAGATTACGAAGCAAAAATAGATGCCCTGGTCCTGGATGTGTGCAAGAAGTATTGGGACGTGCAGATTGCTAGTAGCAAGTTGACCCTCCAGGAGAAGCTGAAGGAGCAAGCTTTGATTAACCTTCAGAATGCGAGGGCAGGTGTAGCGGCAGGAACTGTAGCTCCGTCTATGCTGACTATAGTTGAAGCTCAATATGAGCAAGCAGTGGAGAACTACGAGCAGGCTAAGCACGCATTGGATGACGCCTATAATGCCCTTAACCAGGTTATCGGTCTGGATGCTACAGCAAGGCCCGAGCTCACCGATGATGTGAAATTCGAGCCCTTACAGGTGGACAGCCTTGACTCCGCGGTATCCCGGGTGTTGGAGAAGGCCCCCAACGTGTGGAAGGCACGGCAGAACATAGATTTAAAGCGCTGGGCGGCTGAGATGATGTACTTTACGGGCTCCTATACCCCTTATGATGCTCGGCAGAAAGAGCTCGAACAGGCAGAGCTTGACTATGCCGCCGTGCGGGAGCTCATGGCCAAAGCAACCCGTACTGCTTACTACCAGGCAAAGCAGGTAGAAGAAGGGTATGCTGCGGCGTTGGAGGCCCTTAAGATGGCCGAGGAAAAGCTCCGCGTGGAGAGAGCGAAGTATGAGGTGGGCATGGGAATTAAAGCCGATGTGGTGGCCGCTGAGGTGGCCGTGGTCCAGGCGAAGCAGGCCTTGGATGAGCTGGTACGGAAGCACGCTTACCTTAAGCTTGGTTTCGAGAAGCCGTGGGCTATGTCGGGTAGTGGCAGCAGCACTAGTTCAGGTGGGCAGTAAGGCAGTTCCTGGTTGAGGTGCCTGTTAGAAAATATCCTCCTTGTCTGAAAGGCTGAGGGCTTGCCGGCAACCCCAGCAGGCCCCTCATCTTTAATTCAGGAGTGCGTGGAAGGAACTCCTTATTTTTTGGGCGTGAGTAACTAAACGTTTAGTTACTACGCCCACCATACCCCGTAAGAGAGGATGTTCGTAATGACCCGCCCGGCGACGGAAAGCAAAGAGCGGATTTTGGCGGCCGCGGAGGAAGTTTTCGCCGCTAAAGGCCTGCACGGTGCGCGGGTAGACGAGATCGCCGCCAAAGCCCAGATAAACAAGCGGATGCTCTACCATTATTTTCAAAGCAAAGAAGACCTCTGCGCCGCTGTGCTAAAGGTCAATTTCGAGAGGGTCCTAGCCGTCACCAGCCAGGTCTCTAAAGGCAACGGCGATCCCCAAGAACGATTGGTGGAAGCGATAAAAAACTACTTCTATTTTTTGAGCCAAAATCCCCATTTCCCCCGGTTGATGACCTGGGAGGCCCTGGAGGGCGGCGTTTACGCCCGGAAAATCTTGCCTCCTATATGGGAAGAAGGCTTTCCCCGGCTCCGGGCCATACTGGAGGGGGGCAGGTCTAAGGGGGTTTTCCGTCCTGACCTCAATATACGGCAGGTGCTGACCAGCATCCATGCTTTATGCATCTCCAGCTTCACTCAAAAGGACATACTGGCGGTCCTCTGGCGGGACGATCCCGCCCGGCCGGAAAATCTGGAGAAGCGCCTGGAACACATACTGGACCTGGTTTTAAAAGGTATCCTTGCCTGAGGGGGGAGTGCCTTTGCACCGGAAAATCGCACCCTTGGTATCCTTACTTCTTGTCATTTCTTTGCTGGTCACGGGATGTAGCAAGCGGGCGGAGGAAACAGCTCTTAAAGTGGACGGGGTGGTGGAGGCCGAGGAGGTGGATGTGGCGGCCAAGATACCGGGCCGCATCCAGTCGGTCCAGGTGAAGGAAGGGGATACGGTCAAGGCGGGCCAGGTGCTGGCGTACATAGAAGTCAAGGAACTGAAGGAGAAAGAAAAGCAGGCCCAGGCCGCGGTGGAGGCTGCCCGGGCCCAGTATGAAAAGGCCAAAAATGCTCTCTTACTCCAAGAAAAAGCGAGCGAGGCTGATATTCAGGCTGCCCAGGCTGCCCTTAACCAGGCCATGTCCCAGTACGACAAAGCGAAAAAGGGACCTCGGGCTCAGCAGATAGAGCAGGCCCGCGCACAGCTGGAAAAAGCTAAAGCAGCGCTGGAAGTAGCTGAAAAATCGTATGAGCGAACCAAGCAGTTGTTCGAGTCCGGCACCGTCTCCCAGCAGATGCTGGACGAAATAAAAGCGAAGTATGAAGCGGCCAGGCAGGAGATGCGCTACGCGGAGGAAGGGTTGAAGCTTTTGGAGGAAGGAACACAAGAGGAAGACATCCGGGCCGCGGCGGCTGCCGTTCAGCAGGCCCAGGCCGCCCTCCTGAAGGCTGAGGCAGGCAAAATCCAGGATTTGATCGCCCGCAATGCTGTGCAGATGGCCGAGGCGGACTTAAAACGCGCGGAAGCGGCCCTGGCTGAGGTGAGGAGCAACCTGGAGGAGGCCACCATAAAAGCCCCCTCTGACGGTATTATCGTCACCAAGTACGTGGAGGAGGGCGAGATGATAGCTGCCGGTATGCCCCTTTTCACCATCCAGCAACCGGAGAAGAACTGGGTGAACGTGAAAGTTAAGGAAACGCAGGTGGGGCAAATCAAGGAAGGCCAGAAGGTGAAGGTTACAAGCCCCAATTTCCCGGGTAAGACCTTCGACGGCCAGGTAGAATCTATCCGGCAGAAGCCTGATTACGCCACCCAGAGGGCTACTAATGAAAGGGGCGATAAAGATATCGTCGCCTATAACGTGAAAGTAAGGTTGGATAATCCTGAGCTTAAAGCCGGTATGTCCGTAACCGTAGACTTCCAGGTTCCCCAGGAGGAGAAATAAATGCTCGCCCAGTTCTGGTATGTTTTTTGCCGCGAGTGGCGGTACATCCTTAAAAATAAGCGCCTGCTCTTTATCCTGCTCGGGGTTCCTTTGCTTTATATCACGTTATTCGGTATTCTTTACAGCCAGCACGTGGTCAACAACATTAGCCTGGGTGTCTTGGACATGGATAATACTTCCTTAAGCCGTGCTGTCATCACGGCCTTCTCTGATTCTGACCGTTTTCGGTACACTACCAAGCTGGACAGCCAGAAACATATGGAAGAAGCCATGGAAAAAGGGGAGATAATGGCCGCCATCGTCATCCCTCCCGACTTCACTAAGAACATCAAGAGGGGCGAGGGCAGCCAGGTAATGGTGGTAGTTAACGGGGCCAATATGATTATCGGCAACGCGGCCACCACGGCGGCCAGCGAGATAATTCAGACCCTGTCCGCCGGCACGCTCCTTAAGAAGCTGGAGGGTACTGGTCTTCCGCCTGAGATGGCCAGGAAATTCGTACAGCCCATTAGCTTCCGCCTGCGGGTGTGGTACAACCCCACCTTTAACTATACCAATTTCCTGCTCCTGGGCCTCATGGCCACGGTAATCCAGCAGGTGGCGCTCCTCTATATGGCCGTGGCTATGGTCAGGGAAAAGGAGCAAGGCACCTTGGGAGAAATCAGAGAGCGCTGCTCCAGCGCCCTTGCCGTTGTGATAGGCAAAATCCTGCCCTATTTTCTCATCAACCTGGTCACCCTTAACCTCTTGCTGGTGGAAGGAGTTTACCTTTTCCAGATCCCCTTTGAGGGCAAGTACCTTTACCTGTTGCTTTTAACAGTAGCGTTTTTAGCCTGCATTTTGAGCCTTGGCATCTTGCTTTCTTCTGTTTTTCGCAATGAACTGGAGGCCACGCAGGTGGCCATGCTGGTGGCCGTGCCGTCTTTCCTCTTTTCCGGCTACACCTGGCCGCTCATGGCCATGCCGCCGGTGGCCAAGGCCATCGCCAGGGTTTTGCCCCTTACCTATTATGCGGATAACGTGAGAAAAATCTTTCTAATGAACGTAGGCTTAAGCACTATCCTTCCTGATCTGCTAATTCTGGCTGGCGCGGCCCTTGTCTTTTTTGGAGTGACCGTGGTAATGGTGAAGAGAAAATATTTGGCGGGACCGAATTCGGGCGCTTCTACACAAAATAATAGAGGCTAGTCTGCGGGTCACGGAAGAGGTACTGGCGGTTAGCTAATACTTTCCAGGTGAATAAAGCCCTTGGCCTTAAATACTGGAGAGACCAAGGGCTGACGAGCTTAGTTGAGCGGTACTTAGAATTTCGTTAGTGCCTTATGAACCGCCGTATACCGAACGGTACGTACGGTGGTGTGGGGGGACGGGGGTTAGCCGCCCCTCCTACTCGGCCCTCGAAGTTGCACATTACTTTTACTGCTTGGCCTTAACAAAATGTTGCCCTTTCGAGTATGTCTTTGACATATAAAATTAAGGAAACTTGAGCAGCTGATTGCAGCTGAGTGAAGGCTGTCCAGGCCTCGCAGACCCTGGCCGACCCTGCCCGCCAGTAACGCTTATCTTAAGCTTTGCTTTAAGAAGCCGTGGGCTACATCTGGTAGCGGTGGTCAGGCCTGTTTCATTACTTCCTCGAAACCCATGCCCATTTCTGCCGTCCCGGCAGTGCAATAGGGTATGCTTTCGACCAGCAGGTGCAGCCTGAAGTAAGGCACACTAAAGATCAAATCTTCGGCCTTGAACTCAGGGACAAGCTTGCGGCTTGCGGTGTCAATAAGGCTCAGGTTAATCTTCCCTGTTGCCAGGGGAATGGTGATAGCCGTAGCACATGTAGACCCCGTCAGCTCCACCCGGATAGGTGTTCCTGGCTCGTAGTTAGCGAGCTCCAGGAGGCGGCTGGCTGTTCCAGCGTTCACTACAAAGAGTACCAGGTCGGGTTTTAAGGCAGCCCTTTCCAAGGGGCTGAAAACTACATACTGGCCCAGCCCCAGGGGAGGACGTGAGCTGGAGAGATTGCCGGACCGCCAGAAAGCAGCATAAGTGCCGCGCAGTTTTTCCCCTTCCACCAGGAATTTTTTAAGCTTGTGGAAAAGCTCGGGTGAGCGGGGAGCAAGGCCGATATGGGTGCTCCCTCCGAGACATGTGCAATTAGCCGCGCTTAAATTAATAATCTCTCCTTTTCTGGCGGCAGCGATGGCGCCACAGACGGCATAATTTTCCCTTGAACCATTGCTTACTGGCTCATCACTATAGGTCACAGCAACAGGGTGGCCTTCCAGGGCCAGAACTTCTTTTAAGGTTTTCCCATAATCTTGCCATTTCTGCATTAGCATTCCACCTCCAAATTTTGGGGTATTAGGATAATTATTCGGCTTTTGCGGGAAGTCTCCTGCTTATAGTTGGTGGTGGCCTGAAGGCCCGGATGCTAGCTCCTAGAGCTTTACCTGTAACAAAGGAGGCCCGCGGCACAGGCATAGCCAGGAGTTCTGGAGTATCCCCTGGTCGCGTCCCAGACAATACTTAACCTGTAAAAAATGGCAATAAACATCATGGATTGGGCGAGGCTGTTGGGGCGTACTGAATTAATGTTAAGTAACGTGCGTAAATAAAAAAGCCCTTGGGCCCCCTCTAAAAAGGGCCCGAGGGCTTTAGTTTTAAACCGACGGGTAATTGTTTACTCAAAGTTGATATCTGCGCCGTTGTCTAAAGGGGATGAGCCTTACTGACTAGAGGCAGGAGGAACAGGTTGGAAAGACCCGCCAAAATGCCTGAAGCCTTTGGCTTGCGGCGCATTTTGCAGCCGCTGGATGAGTTTGTCAGCCTGATCCTGGGAGATCTTGCCTTCTTTCACCGCCTGCTGAATCTCCTGGATCTTAACTTCGAGGAGCTTCTGGTGCAGTTGCTCTAAGGTGATACCCTTTTCTTTGGCGATATCTTCTATTTTCTTGCCTTGGTCTAATTGGGCTTTAAGTTCATCGGCGCTCATACCTAAAACTTGTGCCATCAGATTTAGCCTGTCACCTTTTAGCCCACCCGGGAAAGGACAACCTTTGGGGCCATGGAATGGTCCTAGCGGTAGAAGCTGCCCTGCTTCTATCCTTTCCTTAATTTTTTGGGCCTGGTCAGAGGTTAGGTTGCCTTGCTGGACGGCTTCGTCTACCATTTGTAGTTCGGTTTGTTTGACGGCTTCCTGCAGTTTGGCTTTATCCACGCCTAGGTTGGTAGCGAGCTTGTCAAGGAAGCTTTGGATAAAGTTGTCCTTAGCAGGTGTGGAGTTTTGCGCTAGGGCTATGCCCGGCAAGATGAGCGAGATTAAGGCTAACCCGGCCACTACCGCCACAATAATTTTCTTTTTCATGGAAAGCCCTCCTTTTTTAGAATGGTTTGCTTACCCGTTATGGGGTCGTTACCCGCAAGAGCAACCCCCAGGCCCTGCCCAGGGTTAACGCAGGTTCCCCGGTAATTACGCCAGCTAAGCTAGACGCCCTCATTCGGGCTGCAGCCGGGACAAACGCTTCCCTGAAGGAGCAGCCAACATCCCCTCACCCTCATACCTCCGTGGCGACGGGCACCAGAAAGGCAAAACGCCTCTAGTGCCGTTCCAATTTCCTGCTATTCCTATTGGCCTTTGACAGAATCACTACCTTGTGCGTCAACTCTAGCCACCCTTTCTTTATCTGTAGCTGTTTCTATTTCACTAGCAAGATTTGAGGCGGCCTTTTTAAATTCACTAATGGCTTTACCCAAAGAACGCGCTATCTCTGGCAGTTTACCGGGACCGTAAAAGATTAAAACCAAAATGAGGATAAGCATCAATTCAGGAAACCCTATATCAAACATTTTACCCCCACCTATCCTTTTCGGGTTTTAGTTTAAAAAAGCTTGAGTTTCCCTCCTAAAAAGTATAACTCCTACCAAAAGCAAAGGGAACATAACATAGAAAGATGAAATTAAGGGAAAGAGCAGGATAAGATTAGATTGACCATACTCCATTTAAAGTGTTAACTAAAGGGTGAAAAAGGGAAAAGTTAGGGTAGGGGATAAATTTATAATGGAGATCGAGCGTTTAAAAAAACCCATAATTGCTCTTATAGCAGCTAGTATCGTAAGTATAGGCGTGGGATTCTTCCTGGCCGCAAAGACTTTCTTCCAGCCCCCCAATCCACCCAATAAGGAAATAGGAGCTAAAGCGGAGAATTCAGGAGAGAACAAGTCTCTTTATTTTAATATCTTGCTTTTGGGAACTGACGCCCGTCCAGGTGCAACAGGGGGAAACACGGATACTATAATCGTAGCTCATATGGAAGGGAACCGGTTAGCCCTCTTATCGATCCCGCGGGATACCTTAGTAACTATTCCTGGGCACGGAAAGGACAAGATTAATGCTGCCTTGAGCTTCGGTGGCCCTGAATTAACAGCTAGAATAGTGTCTGATTTTATTGGCGTGCCAGTATTTAAATATATGCTGGTACGATGGACAGGCTTTATCAATATCATCGACCTGTTGGGTGGAGTGACTATAAACATACCCCGTAATATGTATTATTATGACCCCACTGACGGACCGGAGTATAAAATTGAACTTTCCCAAGGGGTCCACCACCTAAACGGACACCAAGCCCTAGCCTTTGTCCGCTTCCGGAAAGAAGCCCTGGGGGATATTGACCGTACTAGGCAACAGCAGGAACTTCTTAAGGCGCTGGTCCAGCAAGCCATGCAACCGGCAACTTTACTTAAATTACCTTGGCTCTTGCCTGAAATCTATAATAACGTAGAGACCAATATAAGCCTTCAGGAATTATTGGCTATAGCCAAGACAACGCTAGATCTTAAAAACATAACTGTAGTTAGCCAAACCTTACCGGGCTATTTTTTGACTATAAACGGTATAAGTTATTGGGGAGTCAAGCCCGAACTAGCCCGCCAGGTAGCCCACGCTTTATTCGAGTACGGGGAAACAACGAAGGAAATTGTGCTGGCTGCTCCGGCACCTGCTAACCAGCCTCTAACCCCGGCTTATAAAGGTACCTTAAAAACCAAGGTAGCCCAGAAAGCACCTGCCGTTACTCCAGTTAGTACCGGGGAAGCCAATAAACCTCTTAAAGAAAATCTATCCCAGCTAGAAGCGCCTGTTAACAAAAAGGCAGTTCCCAAGCCGCAAGTTTCTCCTCCCCCAAACAGCAGTAGTAGCACAACTAGTAAACCTAATAATGGCAATAACCCGAAACAGGTTGAAGAAGATAAAGGTAAGACGACACCGATTTTAGAGAAACATAATTAATCATCTCTTAGAGGTACTTTGGGAAGCTAAGATTGTCTTGAAGATTACAATGCTAAGGGGGCCCAGGGCTAGACCCACTAGAGGCGAGTATAATGATTTGATAGCCCTGACACCTTTCCCTATGACCTTCTCAAGGCTAAAGGCTGGGGTTCCCGGAAAGCGCCTTGCGCACCTTTAGAAAGCTTCTGGTGAGAAAACGGAGAGAAAACGCGGGGAGAGAGGAGCATTACCGTCGCCAACCGTCCGGCGGGGGTGCGAGTTTACCGCCCTTTTCCCATGCGCGGCAGGCGGGCGTCTCAGGTTGACTTGCGTTTTTCCCACCAGGCTCTGGCGTAGCTCAATAGACTACCTCCCGCGTTAGCTGTAACCACGGCCAGGGCGATTTTGGGTAGCAGCAGGTAGTTGGGGTAGACAAGGTAGCGCGGCTCCCAGCGGGGAGCAAATTTTTCTTTAAAGCGGCGTAGTCCCTTGAAGGCGTAAAGTCTATTGAAGTGCTGGTAGAAAAAGTGTGCGGTTCTTTCCTGCAGGCTGGCCCCAGGGGCCTCGCCTACGCCGGCCAAAGGACAGAGACCCAGGTTGAAGGTGTCGTACTCCTGTCTTTTAAAGTGCTCGATTAAGCGCACAAACATCAAATCCATCAGGCCACTTTCTCCCTCCTTGCGGCGCATGAGGTCAATGGTTCCCTCCCTTTTTTGATACTCCGGGATGATGTTGGCAAAAGCCAGAATGTGACCCTCGGCATCCCTAACCACCATGACCTGGCACCACCTTAAGTAAGACGGGTCAAACCAACCCAGAGAGAACCTTTTTTCCCCACCCTTTTGCCTCCTTAGCCACTGGTCGGAGACCTCTTTTAGCTGCCTTAAAATCTCGTCGCTCAAAGGAGGAAGAATAAGTTCTGTAGTATAACCCTTGCGCACCATGCGGTTCACCGCCTGACGAAGGCTTTTTTGCCTGTTGCCGCTTAAAGTGAAGCGGTGAAGATCTACCACTGCTTCTTCCCCAATTTTGAGGACTTTATAGCCACAAGCTTCGTAAGCAGGCAGATAATCCGGAAGGACCTGGTAAAAGGCCGGGTACCAATCGTTCCTGCTGCAGTAAGCGGTGAATTCAGCAATAATCTGGGGTATCTCTTCCTCCGGCCCGATGGGGTCACCCAGCACCAGGGCCACGTTGCCCACCAGGGTATAAGCTATAAAGCTGTTCCTGGAACGGCTGAAGTAGTATACCTTATCAGGTAATAGAGTTAAGTGGGCCAGGGAAGAGCGGCCGTATTTTTGCACAATCTCGGCCGCCCTTTCCCTTTCCGCCGGCAGCACGGTATGGCGGTAAATTACCGGGCGCAGGACCATGGTCAATCCATAGATCGTGCCCAGTGCCTGAATGGCGGCCAGGGAATCCAGAAACCAGCGGGCCAGCCGGTTGGGCCTTTCCAGGGCCGGTGTGCTTGACCAGGTCAAAAAAGCCACGGTCTGGCGGGAGGCTTCGGCAAGGTCAAAGCGCTGATGAAAGTGCCTATCCAGCAGGTAAAAGCCGAAGAGCCCGTAAAGGTAAGTGAAAAGTACGGTGCCGGCCAGGACGGCCAGGCCGTAACGCACCGAAGGCGGGTCACTGGCCGCTGTAAACTCGGACTTGAGAGCAAGCAGGATTACCAGGATGGCAAAGTTAACTGCTGCCTGGACGTAGTTTAGACCTCGCAGGAGGCTGGTTATAGCGGATATCAGGAGCATAAACACGGCAATGCGCCAGGCCTGGGTCTTGCGGCGTACCAGGCTCCAGGAAAGGAAAAGCTCTGCGCTACCCGCGAAAACGTTACCCAGCCAGCTTACCCGCAGGACTGCCCAGGGGAGGTGGTGCTTGAGCCAGAAAAGGCGAGCCGGGTGGTGTACGAGCCAGGCGGAAAGAATGTTACCCAGTCCTAACAGGCACACCAAGAAAGCAGCCAGGTGGGGTCTAGAAACCTTAGGAAAGCTGTCGCTCATTCCCTTACCACCACCTTTTTAAAGAACATAAAGCCTAGAAGGACGGGTAGCCAAAAGCTAAGCACCCGGTAACTAAAGGTGACCAGGACGGCTTGCTCGGGCGGGACCCCTAGCGAGATGTAAACCGTGGTCATGGCTCCCTCCACAACACCCACCCCCTGCGGGGTGATGGAGACGATCATGAACAAAACTCCGATGGCGTAACCGGCAATGAGACGGCCCAGGCCGGGAGCCTGGCCAAAGGCCAGGAATAGGGCCTGTACCTGTAATAGCGAGATACCATCCATCAAGAGAGCATGAAACACCGCCTGAAATAGAGCCGGCCGGCTATAACCGGCAGCTTTCAAGGCCTTGGATAACTGCCCAACGAACTCCTCCGCCTTACTTTCCCAAGTCGGGAGATGCTGGCCAACTCTAGGAAAGAGGCGGCTGACCATACGGCTCAACCGCCGGATCAGGTTTAAAACAGTTGCGGGTCGGGCACCGGTAAAAAAGAGGATCGCAAGTAACCCGCCCACCAGGGCTAAAAGGAAGGCAGTAGCCATGATTTCGTATTGTTGTAAACTGCCTCGCCAGAAAAGATAAAGTAGAGCCGCCACCAACAGGACCAGGAAGGCCAGATAGTCAAAGAGGTAAAAGATGAAATTGGCCATCAGTATCCGGGAAACCTCCCAGCCTTGACGCAGGCCGTCGTAAATCATCAGGCTTGCTCCCGAAATGGTCCCTCCTGGGACGACCGCGGAAACAAAGGTAGCGGATGTCACTAAAAGAAAAAGCTCTTTAAAGTTAAGTGGTAATTGAACCATTCGATAAGCACTTTTATACAGATCGGTTTGGTTTACTAATAGTGCTATTTGCAAGAGAGCGGCAACAGCCATCCAAGCCCAATTGGCGCGCTGGAACACCCGCCAGATCTCCTGCGCCTGGCCTAAGCGAATAGCTATAAGAACAGCGGCAAGAAAGAGGATGACTATGTATAATAGTCTAAACCGAGAAATGGAAAAGATAGGCTCTTTACCCTGGATCATAGATGGAATACCTCTTACAGTTCAATGATGTAAACCATTAATCATTTTGTTCTAGCTTTTTGATTTATCCACTCCTTATGTTATACCATAGTAGAAAGGGGCTCGCTACCTTTGATTTCCGTAAATCTAGGGCTAACGCTCTACTCGCCTGATGCAATTAAGCCCCATTTGAAATTACCCCCTTTTCCTGCCGGGTGGTCCCATGTTAAGATTAAAAGACCCGCAACTCACTCTCTGGGATGCCCTGTTACCATCTGACCTGGTCCAACTCAGTCCAGAACTGGCCAAAGTGGATAAACTTCTGGATGACGATAGGTTTATGGCCCCTTTTGAACCGGTCGCGGATGGGCAGGCCAACTATCCCAATGGAAACTTACCTGCGCATGATGTATCTGAAGTACCGCTATGGCCTGGGGTTATAAAGTTTTAGTCCAGGAAGTAAACGAGATATCCTCAAGTGGCGGCGCTTCTGCCGTATTCCCCTAACTCACAAGGTACCCCATCCTACTACTTTGATTAAACTCACTAAACGCTGTGGTCCGGTAGTAGCTAAAAGTGAAAAGAAGCATGTTAATGCTATAATTGAAGAAGCATTGGAACCCTACCTTTTTAAGAACAAGAAGACTGAAAAGGGAGCTTATGTAGCGGAGCATGAAGAGTATGAAGAAACTACCGAGTGGCTAGGTGGGAAGTTTGATCCCGAGGCTTTTGATCTGGAAGACATTAACCGGAGGCTTAGGGCAGATAAGGCTAAAGTAGTCCTGTTTGCCTCTGACAGCTTGTAAAGGCGTATAAGGAATATTAAAATGGAAGGCTAAAAGAGAACGTAGGTGTTCTGATTATATTGCTAGCGATCCTAGCGATCTAAGTGTTTAACTATATAACGGGCAAACTCCCGGAAATCCCCGAGCCGGTGGTTTAATACCTCTGCCACTTTGGCCTTATTCACCTTAGCATACTCATGGACGAGGATATTACGGAAACCTGCCATGCCAGAAATATCTCGAGCAAATTTTTCTGGTAATATGTTCATCCTGGCTAGTTCCGCAAATATATCGCTATATTCATCTACTACGATTCCTTCCTCGGCCAGAATGTGGTTACCGATATCCAGCACAATTTGAATACAGAGCTGTAAACCATGTTCTATAATCCAAGCCAAATCTAAGTTGCGCTCCAGTTCTTGAGCAGTTGTACCTTTATACTTTTCTAAATGCTTAAGATATCGGTCTAGATCGTGGAGCTTTTGCTCCACGATGTGCGGGTCAACCACCTTGGCCACCTCCAAAGGTTCCGTTCTCTAGGCGCTGTCGTAGGTATTGGGCCTGTACCTTCAGTATGGGTTGGAAATCAAGAAAATCACGTACGGTTTTTTCATGAAAGCGTATACGAGCTAAAGGTTCGCGGCAGAAGAGCAATTTCCCGTCCTGCAATATATGGAAACGAAGGACCAGAGGTGCTTCGTTGAGGATTATTACATCTACATTCCGCTTTAGTTGTCGCTTTAGTTCTACGATAAGATCGCTTGTGTAACCGTAGGGCCCGGGAGGCGGCATGTGGGTCTCGTCCACATAGATGGCAATATCTATATCGCTTAAATTATTAGCTGTTCCTCGGGCATAAGAGCCGAAAAGAAAAGCGAATATGATCTCTGGCCTAGGGGCCAGAATTTCGCCCAGGCGATTTTCTAAAAGTGAAGTTTTAGTGGGTATGGGAATTCACCTCGCTATTTCATCTTGTAATCTTACCTTAGTAACGATGAGAAAAGAGGCTGTCCTTACTTTTGGCTCTAAATATTGGTTTCGGAATCTGCTTTCTCTGGGAGCTTTATCCGGTCAATTTTCAAATCACTTCTATCTAACTCTGGATCCCGGTGAACAAGAATAGCCTTCTTAAGGGATGCCAGAGCAGCGATAAAAGAATCCGCTATGCTTAAACCGCCCATAGCCTTTATTTTTGCTGCCTCCCACATTACTTCTTCATCAGGCCATACTTCTTTTAAGGGGAGTTCTCTTACCTGGATAACTAGTTTGATAGCTTCTTCTATGCCTTCCCTGGCAGTGACCACATAAGCCACTTCAAAAATGCTCATGAACGAAAGGTATATTTCAATTTCACCTGCTTGGGCCTTGTTTAGAAGCTGTTCGACTATATCAGCCCCAGGTTCATCTTGGTAATAGGCTAGTAAGGCACTAGTATCCAGCACGTATCTCATCTATTCCGCTCCTCAGCCCGCGATTCTAATAACAATTCCAGGTAACCTTTCCCCTTACCAGCGCCCCGGAACTTTTTATGTGGTTCAGGAGGGAGGGGAATTACTTTTATTTCTCCTTCCTGATCAACCCAGGCAAGACTGCTACCTTCTTGTATACCGTAACGCTTTCTAATATGTGCCGGAATAACTGTTTGGTAACGATGAGTCACGGTCGTCTTAATTATTCTTGTGGACAAGGCGGATCACCCCTTATTTAGATATTTTACAAGATAGTTTAGTTAAAAACAAGATTTAACTGAACAGGGCCTCTTATTCAACCATTTTATCCATATAAGTATGTCATCCAAATACAAAGCCCAGCAAGAATATTATCCGGGCCTTTATCGCCGGGCCTTTACATATTTGATTTGGGCACCCTTTGATGTCCACCTATCTAAGGGCATAACCACCGTAGGCTGTATGCTTTCAGACGCAAACGAGCTCCGGCTTAAGAAAATTTAAATCTGACCTCATAAACCCCTTTATTTCCTCTTTACATTTTGCTACTTTATAAGTAAGTAAGCACTTACTTTATACTTTGGGCTAGTCAAATTTGGGGGTTGACCAGTTTGGGTTGCGTCAGTAAAAAACTTCAGAAAAGATGTAGGGGGGTAAGGGATGGGGAAACAGGAGGTTTTGTCTAAGGCTAAAAAGATAGTTGTACCTTTAATCATAGCCCTAGCCATCGGGGCTATCGTGATAGCAACGAGAGGCAGCCATTCTAGCACGGTGAGCGTAGAAAACGGCCGCCTGGTACTTCATGCTTCTGGGATCATCGAAGCGACGGAGATAGGAGTGGCCCCAGAAATTTTAGGCAGGCTCCAAAGAATACTTGTCAAGGAAGGAGAGCAGGTAGCGGCTGGGAGCGTAGTGGCTGTGCTGGAGGACAGCATACTTAAAGAGCAGGTCGCCCAGGCTAAAGCAGCGGTAGCGGAGGCAGAGGCCCGTTTGGCCCAGGCTAAGGCCAATCTGGAGATGGAACGGGCCAGGGTGGAAGGGAACATAAAGACTGCTCTGGCTAATTTACAAAAGCTAGAAAATGGGGCACGACCGCAAGAGATCAATGAGGCCGAAAAGATTGTAGCGCAGGCCCGAGCTAAGTTTAACAATGCTGAAGATCAGTTCCACCGGATGGAAGCGCTATATAAAGAGGGAGTTATTTCCGAACAGCAGTTCCAGGAAGCCAAAACCAATTATGAAGTGGCCCAAGCCCAACTGGACGCGGCGGAAGAGAGGCTGTCGTTGTTGCTTGCTGGAGCGCGGGAAGAAGATATACTTGCCGCCAGGGCCAATTATGAGACAGCCCTGGCGGGCCGGTATCAAGTAGAGCTACGAGCTAAAGAAGTGGAGGCCGCAACTTCTGCCCTGGAAAGAGCCAGGTCTAATCTGAAAATGGCCCAGGAGCAGCTAGATAAAACTGTAATACGTTCCGGTGTAAACGGCATAGTACTGAGGACCAATTTTAGTGTAGGAGAAGTGGTTAGCCCAGGTGTACCTGTTGTTACCTTGATCGATCCGGAGGACATGTGGCTGGTCATTTATGTACCGGAACCGGCCATCGGGTATGTGAAGATCGGCCAAGAGGCCTTGGTTACTGTGGATTCCTTCCCTGGTAAGACTTTTAAGGGCCGGGTAAGTGAGATTGCTAGCCAGGCCGAGTTTACTCCCAAAAATGTCCAGACTAAAGAAGAGAGGGTAGACCTGGTCTTCAGGGTAAAGATATCCCTGCCCAATGAAGATGGTGGGCTAAAGCCGGGTATGCCGGCCGACGCCGTGGTTTACTTGGACAGCCAGGAGGTAAAATGAGGGTCTATGGAGGGCAGCTTTAGCGGGCCGGTTATAATGACGGAAGGGCTGTGCAAACGGTTTGATCAGGTCCAGGCCGTAGACCATTTAAACCTAGAAGTAAGGAAGGGAGAGATCTTCGGCCTGGTGGGTCCCGATGGAGCCGGGAAGACTACTACCATAAGGATGCTCGTGGCTATACTTTGGCCGGATGGAGGGAAAATTTCTGTTTTAGGGCGGGAGATCCCGGCGGAAGCAGAAACTATTAAGTCCCATATAGGATATATGCCCCAGCGTTTTAGCCTTTACGGGGATTTGACAGTGGAGGAAAACTTAGATTTTTATGCAGAAGTATATGAGGTACCTCGCCGCTTGCGAGAGCAGCGCAAAAGGGAACTTCTTACCTGGGCGGGCCTTAAGCCCCATAGCTATAAGCTGGCCGACCAGCTTTCAGGAGGGATGAAACAGAAGCTGGCTCTGGCCTGCAATTTGATCCATGAGCCTGCGGTTCTTTTCCTGGATGAGCCCAGCACTGGTGTAGACCCTGTGGCCCGAAGGGATTTCTGGCGCATTCTTTTTAGGCTGCGGGAACAGGGTTCCACTATTTTGGTGAGCACGCCTTACATGGATGAGGCTGAACGCTGCGATCGTATCGCTTTTATGTATAACGGCCGCATTTTAGCCTGTGCCACACCCCAGGCTATTAAAAATCTTTTCCAGGGCCATCTCTTGCTTCTGCGCACAGAGACTCTCGATATGCTCCACGTAGCCAAAGAACGGCTTAAGAGGGAGCCCTGGTTGGACGATGTCCTAATCTACGGCAACTTCCTCCACCTTACTGCTAAGGATAAGGAGCGGGCCAGCAAGTTGGTGCCGGAAATATTGAAGCGGGAAGGGGTGAGGGTGGTCGAACTTAGACCTATTGTCCCTTCCCTGGAAGATGCTTTCGCTTTCTTGGTGAAGCATGGGGGAAGGGTTGGGGGGATGGAGAGCGGTGGCTGACAATAAGTGGGCTATAGTTGTGGAGGGCCTGACCAAGCGTTTTGGAAACTTTACCGCGGTAGATAATGTTTCCTTTAAGGTGCGCCGGGGCGAGATCTTCGGATTTCTCGGCCCTAACGGTTCAGGGAAATCCACCACCATCCGCATGCTCTGCGGCCTCTTGGTTCCTACCAGCGGCCGGGCTACTGTCTTAGGATACGATATTGTGCGGGATTCGGAAGCTATTCGCCTTAAAATCGGATATATGTCGCAAAAGTTCAGCCTCTATGAAGACCTGACGGTAGGAGAAAACCTGGAATTTTACGCCGGGGTTTATCAACTAGCGCCTGAGCGCTTCAGGCAACGTAAAGGGGAAATTTTGCATCTTATTGGTTTGACTGATAAAGAGCGCACCCTTACCGGGAATCTTTCGACCGGCTGGAAACAGAAACTGGCCTTAGGGTGTGCTTTGCTCCACGAACCGGAGCTTGTACTTTTAGATGAACCTACTAGCGGAGTGGACCCTGTGGCCCGCCGGAATTTCTGGGACCTTATTTATGACCTCTCTCACGCCGGGGTGACCGTTTTGGTTACCACCCATTATATGGATGAAGCGGAGCATTGCCATACTATAGGTTTTATCTATAATGGAAAACTTGTAGCCTTTGGCACGCCTGAGTATCTTAAAAAGACCCAAATGCCAGGGCAAATCTTGGAAATACAATGTTCGCCCCTTATGCCTGCCTTGGAGGCTTTGGCTGATGTTCCAGGAGTGCTAGAGGCGGCTATGTATGGAGCAGGGCTCCATGTAGTAGTGGAGGACCTATTCCGGGATGCCGGGCATGTGCGCCAGGTCTTAGAAAGAGCGGGAGTGCAAGTGAACTCCATCATTCCTGTGGACCCCAGCCTGGAGGATGTTTTTGTTTCGCTCGTGGAAGGTGGTTCCCGCCAAGAGCCCGGTAGCTTATAGCCCGGGGGTAAATCTTACTCTACTGGAGAAGGGGTTGGAAAGGGTGAATTTTAAACGTATATGGGCCATTGTAAGAAAGGAATTTATTCACATAAGGAGGGACCCCCGGACTATTGCCTTAATCCTCCTTATGCCGGTAATGCAGATGTTTATTTTCGGTTATGCCGTCTCTACTAATGTGGAGCATATAAAGGCGGTAGTTTGGGACCAGGCCCGCGATCAGAAAAGCCGGGAATTAGTTCAGGCCTTGGTGCAATCCCATTATTTCGATGTTGTGGCCTATGTGGAAAGTCATGATGCTATACGGGAGTGGGTGGATAGGGGAAAGGCCCGGGTGGGCTTTGTTATCCCGGCGGATTTTTCCCGCCGGATGGACCGGGGAGAGACGGCTCCGGTGCAGGTGCTGGTGGACGGCTCGGACCCTATGACGGCCAGCACTGTGGTATCTGCGGCCGGGGCTGTTGCCCAGGCCAAGTCCTCAGAATGGATGGGCTTTGTTTTGCGCCGGCGAGGTATAGAAAGCAGCAGGGCTCCCCTGGCCCGGATAGATATTAGGCCCTGGGTCTGGTATAACCCGGAGATGAAAAGTGTAAATTTCAATATTCCCGGGCTTATCGGTGTGATACTGCAAAATATCACTATGATGCTTACGGCCTTCGCCATTGTAAGGGAACGGGAAAAAGGTACTTTGGAGCAGCTTATAGTAACGCCCATCAAGCCCCTAGAGCTTATGTGGGGGAAGGTTATCCCCTATATTGTTATTGGTTTTGCTGATCTACTTTTGGCTATGGCTGTAGGCACCTTGTTGTTCGGTGTACCCGTGCACGGGAGTTTCCTTCTCCTTTTGGCCCTTTCCTTTGTGTTCTTAATCGGTGCTTTGGGTATCGGCCTTCTTATTTCCACTGTTTCCCGTACCCAGCTTCAGGCTATGCAGCTTACTATGTTTTTGGTTTTGCCCAACATACTGTTGTCCGGTTTTATGTTCCCTCAGGACGCCATGCCCAGGGTAATGCAAAAGATAGGAGAAATCATTCCTTTGACCTATTTTATACAAATTTTGCGAGCCATAATTTTAAAGGGTGTGGGGTTGTCTTATCTCTGGTTCCAGGTAATTTATCTTCTTGTATTTGGGGTGGTCATCATTATCATAAGTGCCCTGAAATTCCGCAAAAACCTGGAGTAAACTCGACCTATTATTTGTCTTAAGGAGGCGGCTGCCGATGACTGCAAAAGCCAGCACTGCCGTGAGGCAGGAGCAGATAGTTGCTGCCATTTTAAGAATAGTAGACAGTAGAGGGCTAAATAACCTTACTACCGCCGCCCTGGCCCAGGAAGTGGGTCTGACAGAGGGCGCGCTTTTTAAGCATTTTGCCAGCAAAGAAGAGATGTTAAGGGCGGCAGTAGAAAAAGTGGGCTATACTTTAGTAAAGAAAGCTGCGGAGATAGCCAGAAGTGCTTTGCCTCCGGAGGAAAAAATAAGAGCGCTTTTAAACTTTCATTTGGGTTTGGTGGAAACAAATCCTGGTATGTCCAGGATCATTTTTTCGGATGAGCTATATATTAGCTACCCTGGTTTAAAAGAGACTATAAAAGAAATGATAAGCGAGTATATTTTACACATTAGGACTATCTTTAAACAGGGTATGGCCCAAGGGGTATTCCAGTCCCATTTTTCCCCTGAGTGTTTGGCTGATATTTTTGGAGGGCTTATTCAAGGGGCTATTATTCGCTGGCGATTGTACGATAGGAAGCTCTCTCTCCCAGAGCAAGCTAGCCATATTTACCGGGCTATAATGCTCCTGGCGGGTTATCGAGGAGATAATTCTTGAAAACGGGAACCCTGTCAGGACGGTGCTGGAGCTATGAAATTAGAGGCAAACGCTGTCTAGAAACAATCTTAACGGTCCGACTACCAAAATCTTATAATAGGACGTGAGGTGAATGATATGCGGCAAAAAATAGGTACAGCCCTAAGCCCCCGGCTTCTTTACAAGGCTAAACTCGTAGCTAAAAGTAAAAAGAAGCCTGTCAATGCTATAATTGAAGAAGCATTGGAACAATACCTTTATAAGAATAAAAAGATTGGAGAGGAAGCTTCTGCGGTTCGGAGCACGAGAGGTAGTATACCCGCTCAGGCTGAAGTAGTGAGAAAGATCCTCGAAGAGGAAGACTTTGTTGAGGTTTGAAGAATTACCAGATGGAGGGAGATTGAGCCGCTTCAACTTAGATATGCGCTCATACTGCTTAGCAGTAATACCACTACGCCCAGGCCTATATTAAGATATAATATGCCCATCTTTAATTTCTCTCTATCCCTGTCTGGCTGACCTCTTCTTACCAAGACCAGGCTTCGGGTTAATCCCAGTGCCATCATGGCCAGCACCAGTATATGCTTGATGGTCAGATTAATAGAGTAAGTATTGCCGAAGCTGAACAGTCCTTGGAAGTGGGGATTGTTTCTGGCCAGCGGTAACCCGGTTATAATAAGGGTCACCATGCTGATGTAGACCAGGGTGCTTAGACGCTTTTGAAAATTCTCCATAAGTTTCCGGAGGTGAGGGCCTGGTCCCAGCGCTTGGCGGGCAGCAGGCAAAAGAACGATTCCCAGGGTAAACATGCCTCCCAGCCAGACAACGGTGGCCAGATCATGCAACCATCTCATTACGATTAACATTTTCACAGGAAACATGGGACCTCCTTCCCTAAATTTTGCCCGTACCCTCTTTGCCCTTTTTCTAATGAATGGCGGTTAGAAGAATTTGTCTTTATTTTAAAGGAGTTGCTAGTATGAGTCTGTGATTTTTCTCACAAGTTTCTTTAATTCTTTCTCGCTAATTCATTATGTCCCTAGCGCTCTAAGTGTTTAACTATATACCGGGCAAACTCGCGAAAATCTCCCAGCCGGTGGTTTAACACTTCTGCTACTTTGGCCTTACTCACTCTAGCATACTCATGAACGAGTATATTGCGGAAACCTGCCATGCCGGAAATGTCTCTAGCAAATTTTTCTGGCAATATGTTTATCTTGGCCAGTTCGGTAAATATATCGCTGTATTCGTCCACTACGATTCCTTCCTCGGCCAGGATATGGTTACCGATATCTAGCACAATTTGAATACATAGCTGTAGACCATGCTCTATAATCCAAGCCAAATCTAAGTTGCGCTCCAGTTCTTGAGCAGTTGTGCCTTTATACTTTTCTAGATGCTTAAGATAGCGGTCTAGATCGTGGAGTTTTTGTTCCACAATATGCGGGTCAACCACCGGAACCACCTCCAAAGGTTCCGTCCTCTAGGCGTTGGCGTAAGTAACGGGCTTGCACCTTCAGTATAAGTTGGAAATCAAGAAAATCACGCACAGTCTTTTCATGAAAGCGTATACGAGCTAAAGGATCGCGGCAGAAGAGCAATTTTCCGTCCTGCAGTATATGGAAACGAAGGATTAAAGGTGCCTCGTTGAGGATTATTACATCTACATTCCGCTTTAGCTGTCGCCTTAGTTCTACTGTAAGATCGCTTGTGTAACCGTACGGCCCGGGAGGCGGCATGTGGGTCTCGTCTACATAGAGAGCGATATCCACATCGCTTAAGTAATTGGCCGTTCCCCGGGCATAGGAGCCAAAAAGGAAAGCGAAAACAATCTCTGGCCTAGGGGCCAGAACTTCGCGCAAGCGATTTTCTAAAGCAGCTACGTATCTCATCTATTCCGCTCCTCAGCCCGCGATTCTAAGTAAGTAAGAATTCCAGGTAACCTTTCCCCTTACCAGCGCCCCGGACCCTTTTATGTGGTTCAGGAGGGAGGGGAATTACCTTTATTTCTCCTTCCTGTTCAACCCAGGCAAGCGGGCTACCTTCTTCTATACCGTAGCGCTTTCTAATATGTGCCGGAATAACTGTTTGGTAGCGATGGGTCACGGTTGTTTTAATCATCCCTCATTAGAAATGTTTCCAGGCGACGGCATTTTCCTTAGCTTGACTTTTTCTCCCTCTTTAATACCTCTTAACACTTGGGGATCGCCTACCACCTTGCCCACTACAGTAACCGGGCTGTAGGGCCGGATTTCCCCTGGCGCGGAGACGGGAGTGGGGCCGAAGAATAAGCACAGGGCATGTCCCGGAGGCCAGTAGGCTACGTCGCCTTCCTGGACCAGTTCTTGCGGTTTCTCCTGCTCGGTATGTACCGGTATACTGAAGTAGATCTCGTCGCCCCAGGTGTTCACCCGGGCCTCGAAGGGCAGGGCTTCCCAGATCTTTTGGGCGGTGGAAGTCTCGTTTAACTCTATTTCCACTTGCACGTTGCTGGCTTCGAGCCGGACTCGCATAAGATTCTCCCTCCAGCTTGTAAAAGTTTACAAAAAGATTATACCACGGGATTAGTCGGCGTAGACCAAGTCTATAAAAAAATTGGGGCAGGGAGTACCTGCCTCTTTATACAAAGGGGGAGAAGTTCTTGCCTTTGTATCCATAACAGTGCGGCCGCCTTTATTCGATATTAATAGTCTTGCCGCGCCGCACCTGGCCTTCCTTCTTTGGCAGCCGGACCGTTAAGAGACCATTCTTATAATTGGCGGTGATTTTGTCCTCATCTACGCCTTCCAGGTAAAAACTCCGCTGGAGCCTACCGCTTCTCCGTTCTCTGCGGATGAAGTTTTCCCGGGATTCATCGATGAAGGTGTCCTGCTTGACCGAGATGGTGAGGGTACCGTTGTCGTAAGTTATGTTGATATTCTCTTTCTCCATCCCGGGCAGTTCTGCTTCGACAATGTACTCGGTATCGGTTTCCCTTACGTCAGCTCTGAAGGCCCGGCCGAAGACCGGCAGCAAGAACCAATCCTCATGGAAGAAACGATCGATGAAATTCTCGACGTCCGAAATTAGAGGGCGTAGCTCCCTATCCCTGCGGAAGAAAGGCACCAGACCAAACATATTTCCACCTCCATTAAAATTTAATTTCCTAACTTTCAGTTTTAATGTTATATGATTAGTCAAAGAAAATCAAAGTCAAATATAGTCAATAGTTGGCTGCATAAGGCCGCCTCTGCCCAAAATCTCGCAATAATACTAGAAAATCTAGGCCAATTTCCATTTCTTTTGGGGGTTCTTGTTGCCAGAAAAACCCTGCCTTGATAAAATAAGAGCGACTGTTTTAAATAAGGTGCAGAGATTGTGGTTTGGTGAAAGGCAGATGGGGTTGGGCAAAAAGCGGGGCTTTATCCTGGGGCTAGGACTGGCAATTGTCTTAAGTGTAGGTGGGGTATTGGCCTATCCAGTGGGCCGGATGGCCTGGGAGCTTCCTCGGGCGGAGGGAGCTGACGTTGTAGTATATGGTGGAGGTCTGGCCGCGTGTGCGGCGGCCTGGAAGGCGGCGGCTACGGCCCCTGAGAGCAAAGTCGTCATTATTATTCCTTATCTTGCGCAACGCTACGGCGGCCTGGCTACTGTAGGAGGACAAAATTTCTGGGACGTGCGCTATTGGTACCGCGACGGCCGGCTGCCCCAAGGGGGGAGCTTTGCCCACTGGTTTGCCCGGACAGGTAATTTTTACGGCACGGAGGAGTTGGCACGACTAATAGCTGACGACTTGGGAAGGTTGCCCAACTTGACTACCTATTGGAGCATGGATGTTACTAACGTGTATGCCGACCGGAAAAGCGGGCGCTTAAAAATGCTGGCCTTACGCTCGCTGGAGCGCGGTGTAAACGGTTATATTAATTGGGGTGCGGAGAAAAAGATAATACAGGCCCAACAATTTGTTGATGCCTCAGAAGACGGGCGGCTGAGCATTTTAACCGGCAGCGGGGTAACGGTAGGCCGTGCCGACTGGCCCTCAAAGTTTTTGCCCTCTGCCTGGGATGGTTCAAAATCGATGTCGCTTGCCGGGCAAGGAGAAAAAAACGCGGCTGAGGGCGGGTACCGCCTTCCCGGACTTTATAGCAGGTTCAAGGGGGGCTGGTATTCCTTGCAGCAAGGCTTAAATAAGGCGGCATTAGAGTTGATGGGCCTTCAGGAAGTAGTGGCGTCTCCACGTCTAGAGGATAAAATCTTATTTCTTGAGCAGCAGGCTGCAACGCTAATGTTTAAAGTAAAAGGAGTAAGGCCCGGAATTTACCGTGATATGATTTTTCTCCGCAGCGAACAAGGTGTATGGGGAGCCTATGGCGGCCGCCTAGCTTATAGTAAAAATCCGGTCATCAGGCGATTTAACGAAACTTACGGTCCCCGGGGCTTTGCCCTCAAACCCCTTAATGCAGCCCAGGACGGTAAGGATAGCCCTGAATGGTGGGTAAACGCCCTGTTGATTTTCAACGTGGACGGCCGGGCCCATTTTCGGGATAGGGGTACAGCGCGGTACCCGGCTGATAAAATTCCCGGGTCCTTAGAGACAGATGAGGCCTGGGTAGCTGCACGCCAGATGCTTTTACACCCTGATTTTCTGGAAGCGTTAAGGCAATTCGAGGGATTTGAAAAGGCAGAGTTGGTAACGGACCGGAGCGGTGCCCCGGTAACCGGGGATATCCTTTACCTCAGGGAAACAGTGCACCAGGTGCGGGAAGTGCGTTTGGCCGGGCCCGGAACAGAGGATAGTAATTATGCAGTCACCACGCGTGAAGCTTATTTGGCAGGCCAGGGACCTGCTGATGGTGCCGATGCTGAAAATTATGTAAACCGCATAGGCCTAGGCTTTTACTGGTTGGACATAAACGCCTACCGATTCGAGGATTTGAAGGGGCAGGGTGGAGATTTTCGCTGGCCGGTCACCCCCTACTTGCGGCCCGATTATGCCCGGAGTTCTCCGGGATACGGCGCCCTGCCGGGAAACCCTGTATATCTTCCCTTCGAGATTCTTTTAAGCCCGCGCTTTACTAATTTGCTGGTGCCCGGTGTGGCTGGCGGTGTTTCTTCCCTGGCCTGGGCTGAATTGAGGGTATTGCCCAATCAGGCGGTGCTGGGCGATGCTGCCGGTGTAGCTGCAGCGTACGCCGTAAGAACAGGCAGGGATCCCGCCAGTTGGACTACTTCCGAGGTGGCGGCAGTGCGGGAGATCCTGGTACAGAAATATAACGCACGAGTTGATAAATAAGCAATATTCCTTGCTTGACATCCTTCTAATCAGGTGTTACTTTGGCATTACCAGGATAAGGTGCTAGCTGAAATATTTATCCAGGGAGGAATATACTATGGAACAGTCCGGGAGGTTTCGCAATATAGCTTTTTCTCAGCCCCTTAATATAGCGGAGCTGGTGGATTACCAGGAAGGTACGATAGTGAGCAGAACTCTGGCCCAGGGTAAAAACTTGAGCATAACTCTTTTTGCTTTTGCCCGAGGGGAGGAAATCAGTGCCCATTCTTCACCGGGTGATGCTCTGGTACAAGTTTTGGAGGGAGAAGCAGAGATAACCATCGGAGACCAAAAGATGGACGTTAAAGCGGGCCAGGTGGTAGTGATGCCGGCGGGGATCCCTCATGCCCTTAATGCCAAAAAGCCTTTTAAAATGCTCCTCATAGTGGTATTTAATCCGGGTTAAATCACCGGTAGAAAGGGAGGAAAAGGCCCCCTTTTGCCGAATAACTTTAAGCATAACAGGCAAGGGGGCTTTTTTAATGGCTAAAATTAGATATCAGCTCAAGAGTTATGGGCTTCTCTTGGCATTCTTAACTGTATTTTATTTTTTTATTTTAGGTAGGGCGGCAGCTCAAGAGGGCGATTGGCCTCCCGCCGATTGGACGCTCCTGAATGAGGTGCGTTACATAATAGAATCCAACTATGCCGGAGAGATAGACCCTTATTTACTGGAACAAGGGGCCATCCAGGGCATGATCCAGGCCCTCGGCGATCCCTATAGTGAATATTTAAGCCCCGAGCAAGTAAAGATGTACCAAAAACTTTTGGAAGAAGAATATTCAGGTGTTGGTATGGTGCTGGCAGAAGAGAACAATATTTTTACCATTCAAGAGGTTATACCTTCTTCTCCAGCGGCCAGGCAGGGGATCAAACCTGGTGGGGTCCTGTTAAAAGTAGATGGGAAATCCGTGGAGGGGCTTTCCCTGGGGGAGGTAGTGACGTTGTTGCGCGGGGAAATAGGTACTCAGGTGACAGTGGAAATAGGCTGGCCCTGGGAACCGGTATCTCGCACCTTTACTTTAACTCGGGAACTGATCCGCCAGCAAGTAGTAAAAGCTCAGCTTTTGGAGGGGAGAATCGGTTACCTGGCGTTAAAATCCTTTACTTCCAGAGCTCCTACAGAGGTAGCGGAGGGACTTGAGAAATTGATAGATGGAGGGGCCCGGGGTATTATCCTGGACCTGCGCGGCAATTCCGGCGGGTATCTCCAGGCGGCGGTGAAAGTGGCTTCCTCTTTCCTGCTAAAAGGGGCACCGGTAGCGCAGGTAGTGGACAAAAAAGGGCGGGTGGAAATTTTGCGCTCCGAGGGGCCGGGGCTGGATTTGCCGGTGGTAGCCTTGGTAGACAAGAACACCGCCAGTGCGGCGGAACTGTTGGCCGGTGCCCTCCAGGATGCGGGAGTGGCCTTGCTCATTGGTACTCGTACCTTCGGTAAGGGCAGCATCCAGAGCATTATACCTTTAAGTGACGGTGGAGCCCTCAAGCTCACCACAGACTATTACCTTACTCCGGCAGGCCGGAAGATTCAGGGCCAGGGGCTTAAGCCCGATTGGGAGGTAAGCGATCCGGAGGAGCAGCTGCGTACTGCCGTTCATTTACTCAAAAACCAGCTGCCTTCTGCCGCTTGAAACGGTGAAACAAGAGCAACGTTTCATAAATAAAACGGAGGGGCTACCTATGGCTGAGATTGCCTTTATTGCTCCTTATGAAGATTTAGCCCATGTTGCCCGTCAGGTGAGCCAGGAGCTGAGGATGGAGCTGGAGATCTACGTGGCACGCATGGAAGAAGGGGTTAGGGTGGCCCATGAAGCAGCTCAAAGGGGCTGCCAGGTACTGGTAAGCCGGGGTGTGACCGCCTGGTTGATCCAGCAGTCGGGCTTAAGTTTACCGGTGGTCGATGTCCCTATTGGGGGCTATGATATCTTGCGGGCTTATTATCAGGCCAAGCAATTTGGCGGCCCTATCGGCATAGTGGATATTCCTGATGTAATCCAGGGATTGGAAAGCCTGGAGAATATCTTGGGAGAAACCTTTATTAAATACAGCCTTAAAGATCAGGATGAGGATATCCGTCGTGGGATTCAGGCAGTCAAGGAAGCCGGAGCAGAGGTGGTGATCGGTAAGATCGCCATGGCCCGGGAGGCTCGGAACTTCGGCCTGAATAGTGTGATTATTACTTCGGGAAAAGAAGCGGTCTATCAGGCCCTAAAAGAAGCCCAGCGGGTCCTGGTTGTTCGACACCAGGAAAAGCGACGGTCAGAACAGTTAAAGGCTATCTTGGATTTCGCTTACGACGGTATTATTGCCCTGGACGAGGAAGGGCGCATAACTGTATTTAACCCTGTAGCGGAAAAACTTTCGGGATGGCGGGCGGAGGAGGCCATTGGCCGCCATGTAACGGAGGTTATACCGGCAGCCAAGTGCCATCTCTTGCTGGAAAGTGGCAAACCTGAGTTGGGAGAAATACTGGAGATTGGCAATACCAGGGTAGTAGCTAACCGGGTGCCCATCGTGGTCGACGGCCGGACGGTAGGGGTGGTCACTACCTTCCAGAATATTACCAGCCTGCAAAACCTGGAACATAAAGTGCGCCGAATGCTGGCGGGCCGGGGCCATGTAGCCAAATATACCTTTGAGGATATTTTAGGCGAGAGCCCGGCTTTGTTGGAAGCTATCCGATTGGCGAGGGAGTATGCCGTTACTCAGTCCACTGTGCTTATCCATGGGGAAACAGGCACCGGCAAAGAAATGTTTGCCCATGCCCTGCATTTAGCCAGTCCGCGATGCCGTGGACCCTTTGTGGCGGTCAATTGTGCAGCTCTGCCGGAGAACCTTCTGGAGAGCGAACTTTTTGGTTATGTGGAAGGAGCCTTCACTGGTGCCCGCAAGGGTGGAAAGCCCGGCCTTTTTGAATTGGCCCATAAAGGAACCATCTTTCTCGATGAAATTGGCGAAATGTCACCGCGCCTGCAAGCCCGGGTCCTTCGGGTGCTAGAGGAAGGGGAGATCATGCGCCTGGGCGATGACCGGGTTATTCCAGTAGATGTGCGGGTGATTGCCGCTACCCACCGGGATTTGAAAACTATGGTGAGGGAACAGACCTTCCGGGAAGACCTTTACTACCGCATTAATGTCCTCAATTTGACGATCCCCCCTTTGCGCGAGCGGGGGGCGGACGTTATTTTGCTCGCAAAACATTTCCTGCAGGAATTTTGCCGCGGCCTGAAGCGGCCGGCAGCTGTTCTTTCCCCCGAGGCCTGCCAGGAGCTTTTGCTTTACCCCTGGCCGGGTAACGTCCGGGAGCTGCGCAATATAATGGAACGCCTGGCTTTGCGCTGTTATGGCGGTAGCATTGGAGGGAAGGAGGTACGCCTGGCTCTGGAACTGGAAACTTCAGGGGAGGAAGGGAAAAAAGAGGAGGAGGCTAAGGAAAAGTGCGCTGCGAGGCCAGGTCAGTTCCTTTTATCCTCCCAGGTTAACAGGCTGGAGCGCAGCGTCATTGAAAAGACACTGCTGGAGACGGGGGGCAACAAGGCGGAGGCTGCCAGGCGTTTAGGAATAAGCCGCACTACTCTATGGCGCAAGCTCAGAAAGGCCTAAGGTCTTTACCATGTAACACCTGCCCCTGCTGAAACGTTACTATGCAACCTGCACTGTTCCACAGATGCAACACAAGCTGGTATTAAGGGTACCAGCTCGAGGGTTAGAGAAGTAGTTTTTGTAAGTGCCAGAAGTTTTAGGGAGCTAATCCCGAGATTCTGGCATGTTTTTTGCAATATTATATTAGCAGATCGCGTAACGTGGCGGTGGGACAGTAGACTCCCCATGGAGTAAATTTTTGATATGCCATATTAAAGAAGCAATTTACATAATTTAAATGCTTAACTGCATTACTGAAAGAGGTGACAATTTTTATTATGAAGGCGTTACCCCTTGTTCCCTCTGCTGGACCAGGTACCATGGCTGCCAATCCAGGGGTAGCTAGCTGGCGGGAAAGGCGGCCTGTCTGGAATAAAGAGCGCTGTAATCTTTGCCAGGATTGCCTTTTATATTGCCCCGAAGGAGCCCTGAGTTTGGAGGACGAACACCTGCAAATCAATTTGGGGTTTTGTAAAGGATGCGGTATTTGTGCCCATGAGTGCCGTTTAAGGGCCCTGGATATGGTACCGGAATATACGGGGCAACCGGGTCTTTTGGCGTAGAGAAAGGAGACGAAAATAATGCGGGAACTTGTTAATGGTAATGAAGCTACCGCACTGGCCGCCAGGCTGGCGCGGGTAGAAGTCCTGGCTTCTTATCCCATCACCCCTGCTGCTCCAGCTATGGAGAGAATAACTAGTTTTATAGCCGAAGGCAGCCTTAAAGCAAAATTTATCCGTGTGGAATCCGATCACAGCGCTTTGGCTGCTGCCGCAGGTGCCGCCTTGGCCGGAGCCAGGACCTTGGTAGTTACCAATTCCCAGGGGCTCGCTTATATGAGCGAGGTGCTATATCATGTTTCGGGCCTGAGACTCCCGGTAGTAATGGCGGTAGTGAATCGAGCCCTGGCAGCTCCCCACTCGCGTTTCCCTGATCACGGCGATGTCATAGCCCAGGAAGCGTGCGGGTGGATCCAGCTGTTCTGCGAAAATAACCAGGAGGTGTTAGATACTCTGATCCAGGCCTACCGGCTGGCCGAGGACGATCGCGTGCGGTTACCGGTCATGGTTAATTATGAAAGCTATATACAGTCCCATACCCGCGAGGTAGTGGAAATTCCGGGCGAGGAAATGATAGATGGCTTTCTGCCTGTAAATAGGAAAGCTGCTCTGGATATAGATAATCCAAGGGCGATCAACGTGGTAACAGGGCCCGATTTATATATGGACTATAAGTACCGGCAAGATTTAGCCCTTAAAGAGGCGGGAAAGGTCCTGGCTGAGGTGAGCAGTGAATATGGACGGGTTACTGGAAGGGACTGGGGAGGTTCCGTAAAGGGTTACTGGTTAGCAGAGGCCGAACATGTCCTGGTAACTATGGGATCGCTGGCCAGCACTTGCCGGGAAGCAGTGGACCATTTGCGGGAGGAAGGTAAACGCGCCGGGTTGCTAAAGATACGGGCTTTCCGCCCTTTTCCAGTCGAGGAAGTACGGAAGAGTTTAAGAGGAGTTAAGACAGTCATTGTACTGGATAAGAACATTGTATATGGATCGGGTGGGGCGCTGGCGCGGGAGGTACGGGCCGCCCTGTGCGGGGAGCCTGATATCCCTGAGGTGTATAGCTACATCGCAGGCCTGGGGGGCCGGGATGTGACCTCGAAGGATGTCCTGGAGATTTTTGGGCTTACCGAAGAAAAATGGCGAGCTGGTGAAAAGCCTTCGGCCTACGAATGGTACGGGTTAGAATAACCGAGCAAGAGAGGTGGCCAAAGTGGAGTTATTTACGGGAGGGCATGCAGGCTGCCGCGGTTGTGGTGCAGCTATAGCTATGAGACAGGCGATGCAGGCTTTAGGCCCCCGGACTATTATAGTTATACCGGCCTCCTGCATGGCTACCATAGGTGGATCGGGGCTCAAAACGGCCTGGAATATACCTTTTTACCATTCCCTTTTCGCATGTGCACCGGCTGTAGCTTCGGGTGTGCGAGCTGCGCTGGATATCCAGGGTATAGAAGAAGTTAATGTTGTATCCTGGGCTGGGGATGCGGGGACGGCGGATATTGGCTTCCAGTCCTTAAGCGGGGCTGCTGAGCGTAAGGAAGATATTATTCACGTATGTTACGATAATGAAACCTATATGAACACGGGCGGACAGGCGGGAGGTACTACCCCTTTTAGTGCCTGGACCCCAGATACTCCGGGAGGAAAACCCACAAGGCCGAAAGATATGCTGGCCATAATGGCTGCCCACAGGCCGGAATACCTGGCCACGGCCTCCATAGCTTTCCCTCAGGATTTTATAGAGAAACTTAAACGCGCCCGAGAAATTAAGGGTTTCCGTTACCTGCATGTACTGGCCCCCTGCCACCGGGGCTGGGGGATAAAGGAAGAGGAAACGGTAGAAATGGCGCGGCTGGCCGTAGAGTGCGGCCTGTGGGTGCTTTATGAAGAGTGGCAAGGCCGGCGGCATTTAACAGTGGTGCCTGAAAAACGTGTACCGGTGAGGGAGTACATCTTGCGCCAGCAGAGGTTCCGCGAGTGCCAAGAGGAAGATATAGAGGCTTTGCAGGCAGAAGTGGACGAACGGTGGCAAAGCATGGTAACCGAGGCCGGTGGGGATAGAGAAGCCGGTGGGGAGGAGTAAGGATGGTAGAATTGCGTTTTCACGGGCGTTACGGGCAACCGGTTTCGCGCTGGGCTATGGTGGTGGCTGAGAAAGCGCTGAAGGAAGGGCGCTATGTTCAGGTGTTTGAAAATTTTGGGGCCTTTCGCCCCGGTGCTCCTATGCACACCACGGTAAGGCTTAGCGATACCTTTATATATACCAGGTCCTCCAACAATACCAGTCCAGATATAGTGGTAGTACTGGACAATAGCCTCTTCGGGGTAAGCGATGTGACCCGGGGGTTAAAACAAGGCGGGGTAGTGGTGGCAGCCGGACCGCAGCCAGAGGAGCCGGCGGCGTTAAAAGAATTCCGGTTTATTTCTGTTCAAGTGCCGCCTGGTGCGGGCCAGAAAGAACGTCAAACCGCGCTGCTGGAAGCCCTGGCGGATTTAGGGGTAATAAAAAAGAATTAGCGAGGTCTTAGATTCTATGCATTTTGTACATGGTATTTTAGCCCGGGCAGCGGGCCGGGAACAAGTGGAAATAGGTGAAGTTATCGAAGTACCTATAGATCTGGCTTTAGGACATGACGGTAGCGCTGATAAATTCCTGGCCGCCTGGCCCCTAGGGGCGAGAGTGGCCATCCCTGCCAAGACCGTATTTACTTTGGACCACCTCCTGCCGGCTCCTACGGTAGAAGCCCGGGAGTTACACCGCCGGCTCTTAAGCTTTGGCCGGGAGCAACAGGTCCACCTATTTGCCCATGGCGAAGGAGTGCTTCACCAGGTAGTAGCCGAGCGCTTTACTCCCCGGCGGGGCTGGATCATAGCCGGCGCTGATGGGCATGTGGCTACTGCAGGGGCCTTTGGCGCGCTGGCTTTCTCGCTAAAGCCTGAAGAACTGGTAAAGGTGCTGCTCACCGGGAAGCTACAGGTATCAGTGCCGGGAGTCTATACTGTGGAGATTAAAGGCAGTTTGCCCCCTGGAGGAACAGCCCGGGATCTGGCTTTAGAAGTGATGCGGCGCCTGGACTGGGAAAATATCCGCGGCAAGGCACTAGTCTTCCAGGGCGAAGGAGTATGGAAGCTCAGTACTTCCGGACAGATGGCCTTATGTAACCTTATTGGCGAAACAGGGGCTGTGACGGGTTTGATTATACCTCCAGAAGAAATAACACCTGGCATTAAACCTGACCTGGAACTGGTGGCGGAAGAAATAGAACCTCTGGTGGCCTGCCCGACCTCTCCTTCTAACGTGCGACCCCTTAAAGAACTCTATGGGTTGCCCATAACCCAGGCGGTAGTAGGGGGATGTTCTAGCGGACGGCTGGAAGATATGAGGGAATTGGCTTGTGGCCTTGGTGGGAATAAAGTCTATAAAGACGTCACTTTGCTGGTGGTACCAGCCTCAGCGGATGTTTTAACCCAGATGGAAAAAGAAGGGCTGGCCTGCGCTTTACGCGCACAGGGAGCCCTGATACTTCCGCCGGGCTGTGGACCGTGCCCGGGTAAACACCTTGGTCTTTTGGCAGCAGGCGATCGTGTAGTGGCAGCAACGGTAAGGAATGTTCCCGGACGTATGGGATCCGCGGAGGGGGAGATTTACCTGGCTTCTCCTCGAGCCGTAGGCGCTGCTGCCGCTGCCGGTGCTATTGCTCCTGTGCCAGTGGGAAAATGAGCTGGAGGGGAGGAAAATGTTATCTCCAGAGGTCGTTGCGCGTTTTAAAGAAATTGTGGGTAGAGAACGTTGTTTTGAGGGAGAGGTGGATAGACTTTGTTATGCTTATGATTCCTCTTTGGAATCGCAGGTTAACCGATGGATTCCTGATCTGGTAGTCCAGCCGCAAGATAGAGAGCAGATAGTGGCTATTATGAAGCTAGCTAACGAGTACAGGATACCGGTAGTTCCTAGAGGAGCAGGTACAGGACAGTGTTGCGGAGCCGTAGCCCATTGCGGTGGGATAGTCCTGGATATGTCTTTTATGAACAAAATTTTGCGCTACGATTTAGAAAATCTTCAAGTTGTGGTAGAACCGGGTATTGTTCACGCGGAATTAAACCAAGCTCTGGCCAGCTTCGGCTTTTTCTTTCCGCCTGATCCTGGAAGTACCAAGATGTGCACTCTGGGAGGTATGATTGCTTTTAATTCCAGCGGAATGCGCGCCGTTAAGTATGGCACCACCAAAAATTACGTTTTGGGCCTGGAGGTAGTGTTGCCAACAGGGGAAGTTATTGTAACCGGCGGTCAAAGGTCACGGGCGCTCAAATCTGTGGCCGGTTATGATTTGACTTCTTTATTTGTAGGTTCGGAGGGAACCTTGGGAATAATAACTGCTGTCCGCCTGAAAGTGTTACCTCTCCCCGAAAAAAGGGGCTTGGTGGTAGCCTTTTTCGACAACTTGGAGGCTTCGGGAGAAGCTGTTATACAAGTTTTTAAATCTCGCTTATTCCCGTCGGCTGTTGAGATTTTAGATCGGAGCGCGATTAAAGCAGCTATAAAGTATAAGCCAGAATTGGTTCTGCCGGATGTAGAGGCTATGCTCCTGTTTGAGGTCGATGGAACACCTCCAGGTGTAGCCTATGAAGCTCAGAGCATTGCCAGAGTTTGCGAGAATTTTGCGTCCAGAGTAGAATGGACGGATGATCCCGCAAGGTTAAACCAGCTTTGGACAGCCAGGAGCGTAGTTGGAGCTGCCGCCGGACAGCTTAAAGAGGGAGCTACCCGGGTTTATATAGGGGAGGATATATGTGTACCTATTTATAGAGTCCCGGAAGCCCTGAGGCGCATCCAGCAGATAGGCGAGAAATACGGCATAACTATAGTGACTTACGGCCATATCGGTGATGGGAATTTGCATGCGGCTCCGATAATAAATACGTATGATCCCTCTGAAGTGGAAAGAGTGCGAAAGGTAGGGGATGAGATACACCGCCTGGCCCTGGAACTGGAGGGCACTACTACGGGCGAACATGGAGTGGGGTTAACGCGGGCGGCTTATATGGAAGAAGAGCTGGGGCTTTCGCTCGAGTTGATGCGCCGACTTAAAAAGGCCATAGATCCTTTAAACATCCTGAACCCGGGTAAAATGGCCCTGGACTAAAGAGGGGATAGCTGATGGACCTGCACGAGATTAGGACAGCAATGATGCGATGTGTACGGTGTGGCCAGTGCCGTTCCGTTTGTCCAGTCTTTCTAGTAAAAAGGGTAGAAAGCGATTCCACCCGGGGGAGGGTAACTCTCATCAGAGCCCTACTGGAAGGGGAAATATCGCTTAGCGAGGACTTGGCAAGTAAGGTCTGGCAATGCCTTTTGTGCCATAGCTGCTCGCAGGAATGTCCCAGTGGCGTGCAGGTAGAAAAAATTATTTTAACTGGGCGTGCGAAGATTGCCGAACTTGGCGGGTTACCCTTTAGCAAGAAAGTCATAATTCAATGGTTACTCCCCAATCTTAAATCATTAAGCAAATTTATGGCGTTAGGTAGATTCCTGCAGAGGCTTTGCGGAAAAGAGGTACCCGGAGGCTATTGGCTACCGTTATTTTCCTTACCTCTGATCTCTTCCAGAGTCTTACCCAAACTAAATAACCAATCTCTGTTCCAAATGGTGCATTCGGAAGCATCTTTTGTTCCTAAACCTAAGGGCAGGGTTGTTTTTTATACCGGGTGTATGCTAGCTTACGGCTACCCCTGGACGGGAAAAGCCGTGGTCGAAGTGTTAAATTACAATGGCTTTGAGGTGATTGTTCCGCCGGACCACGTTTGTTGTGGTTTGCCAGCCCTTGCTTCCGGCCAGGAAGAAATTTTTACTCATTTGCGAGAGGCCAATCTTCGCGTTCTAAAAAGGGTGAAAGCCGATGCTATTGTAACTGCTTGCCCTAGCTGTGGTTCGACTTTAAAGGAATATTATAGCAGCGAATTACAAGTAAAGATTTTCGACCTCTCGGAATTCCTGGTGGCCATTGACTTTAAGTCGCCGGAAGGAGAGTTGAAGGGTATAGTAACTTATCACGATCCCTGCCATTTGCGCAAAGCTCAAAAAGTGGTATTGCCCCCGAGGAAAATACTTCGCTCTATTCCGGGTATTAAATTTAAAGAGGTAACCGATCCCAGCCGCTGCTGCGGTTTTGGGGGTACCTTTGGTCTGTCTTATCCCAGCCTTTCCCGGGAGATAGGAAGTGTCAAGGTTGGGTTACTGTTAGATACGGGAGCGGAGATCATTGTTACCTCCTGCCCGGGTTGTATGCTGCAGTTGGCTGACGGCCTTTACCGACAGAAGAGCTCTGTAAAGGTCCAGCATTTGGCCGAATTGCTGGCGGAATCTTACGGCCTTCAGAAGCTCCCTATGGCGAAGGGGGTGGTACCGCCTCGGTAAGGTGTGATTTTCGGAGGTTTTGGACGGATAGCACGCTAAAATATTCTGAATTTAAGGAGGGAATTGCGAACAAATGTTTTCTGTACCTGTAATTTCTCTGTTAGCGTTGTTGTTTGCTATTATTATTAGCTGCGTTACTACTCTGAATATAGGTGCCCTGTCCCTGGGATTATCCTTTTTAGTAGGTCATTACGTGGGAGGAGTGAAGATAGCAGATATTATAAAGGGTTATCCCACTAATATATTCATAATGCTGGCGGGCACCACCTATTTGTTTGCCCTAGCTCAAGTTAACGGTACCTTAGAGAAAATAGTTAAATATACTATTAAAGGCGTAAGAGGTAATGCGGCTATTCTTCCCATTATTTTCTTTTTCCTAGCTTTTATATTATCTTCCATGGGTCCCGGCCAAATAACTATTGCTGCTTTGATGGCCCCTATGGCCATGTTGCTCGCGGAAGAGGTGGGAATAAGCCCTTTGCTCATGGCCATAGTGGTAGGTAATGGTGGCCAGGCAGGGGCCATGTCGCCTATTGCTCCGGCAGGGGTTATAGCTGCAGGGCTAACCCAAAAGATGGGTCTCACCAATATAGGCGGGATTTTGTGGCTAAACCAGTTGCTGGGCCATTTTATAGTGTCTATACTGGCTTACGTTATTTACGGCGGGTTGAAGCTGTGGAAAGTGAAGGATACAGGTCAACGGCAGACCTTAGCCGGTATTCAGATTGAACCCTTTACCCGCAACCAGTGGATAACCCTTATAGCCATTATAGTGTTTGTAATAGGCGCCCTTTTCTTTAAGATGGACGTGGGCCTAGGGGGCTTCCTGATTGGTACTATCTTGGCCCTCTTTAAAGTGGCTGATGAAGGCAAAGCTATAAAGCAGATGCCCTGGGGCACCATTCTATTTGTGACCGGCGTTACTGTACTCATTAATCTTATGAGCAACATAGGTGGCATGGATCTTTTTGCTAGCATCATAGCCAGGTTCTCCACGCCCTTCACTTTGACTCTGGTGACCGGCTTCCTGGCCGCGCTGATCTCCGCCTATGCCAGCACTATAGGAGTCATTTTACCGGCCTTTATTCCTATGGCTCCAACGTTATTGCAGAAGGTCGGGGCACCACCTACAGACCTTATACCTTTACTTTCCACTATTGTGGTGTGCGGTTTCCTCACCGATCTGAGCCCACTTTCCACTACTGGCGCCATTTTCTATGCCAATGCCGGGGAGAAAACCGACAAGCAGAAGCTCTTCCGCGATATGCTTATCTGGGGCTTATCCATGTCAGTGGTCGGTGCTGTAGTAAGCTGGCTGGCCTTCACAGTTTTAAGATTGCCGTAAAGGGGGATAAGACTATAAGCCTGCTTTCCCAGCAGGCTTATTTTTTTGTGCGCCCGGCATGGGCGTTAGCTATAGGGTGAAAGTCCCGAGCGACGAAGGTAGCAGTAGTCGCTAGCTTAAGGCAAGGGTGCCCGCTGTGAGGCGGGATCCGAAGGAAGCCGGCGGCAAACCTCCGGCCCGACGAACAGGAACCGCATAGGAGGCTAGCAGCAGTTGGATGAGCTTGC
>NZ_JBJHHE010000012.1:0-94269 GCF_056378755.1 Thermanaeromonas sp. DSM 22490 | reverse complement strand
GTAAACAGCCGTTTAGACCAGAGTTTTGGGTTTGAGCAACACTTTATTCGGGGATTAAAGAAGATGAGTTTAAGATGCGCTCTAGCGTTAGCGGTGATGCTGGCCATGGCGCTAGGGAGGATACGAGAAAAGAAAGGAGAAAACCTACGTAGTTTAGTAAAGGCAGCCTAAAGCTAGTGGTAAATATTAGCATGAAGGATGGAAAAAGGATTAGTGTACCCTTTTTGGGGTTATTTTACCAACGCTTGCCATCTCCTTAAGGCTTTTTATATTCCTGAGGCGCCTACCTTTTAATTATAGGGTTGCTTTTGTAAGATTATGTCAAGGCCCTCTACAAAATCGGCCACAACGCAGATGCCTCCACCAAGTTACCCCTTGCCAGGAGGGGGTAGCTGTGGTATAGTTTACAGTAAACTTACACTGTAGGATGGTAGTTTTATATCCGGATTCTTCCGGAGGTAAGCAGGATGGTAGGACGGCAGGAGGGTGAGGTCGTTACCAATAGGGCGTCGCTCCTGGCGGGGTGGCGCTTTTTTTCTATCACCTCCTGGCGGTTGGCCTTACCATCGGAAGGTAAACTGTAAGGGGGGATAAGTTGTGATAGTGGTGATGCAGGGCGGAGCAAGTGAAGAGGAAATCCAGGCCGTAATAAAGAGGCTGGAGGAGGAGGGCTTCAAGGTCCACCTGTCTCGGGGGGTGGTGCGTACGGTAATTGGCGCCATCGGGGATAAAAGCCGGCTGGAATTTCTGGCCCTGGAGGCTATGCCGGGGGTAGAGAAGGTAGTTCCTATACTCAAGCCTTATAAACTGGCCGGACGAGAGTTCAAACCGGAGGATACCATTGTACAGGTGGGCGAGCTCCGCGTTGGCGGGCCGGAGATTCAAATTATTGCTGGGCCCTGCGCTGTGGAAAGCCGGGAACAGTTCTTGGAGACGGCCCATGCCGTGCGTGAGGCTGGGGCCACCATGTTGCGCGGCGGCGCTTTTAAGCCCCGGACTTCTCCTTATTCCTTCCAGGGCTTAGCTGAACAGGGACTGGAAATCTTAGCTGAAGCGCGGGCACAAACAGGCCTGGCCATTGTCACCGAAGTAACGGATCAGACTAAAGCTCAAGCCATAGCTGAAGTCGCTGACGTATTGCAGATCGGTTCACGCAACATGCAAAACTTTGCTCTATTGCAGGCAGTAGCTAAGTTGGATAAACCCGTACTCTTAAAACGGGGGCTATCCGCTACCATAGAGGAATGGTTGCTGGCAGCCGAATATATTCTGGCTGAAGGGAATTTTAAGGTTATTCTTTGTGAACGGGGTATCCGCACCTTTGAGACCTATACCCGCAATACTTTAGATTTAAGTGCGGTGGCGGCGGTAAAACAGCTTTCCCATTTGCCGGTAATAGCCGATCCCAGCCATGGTACAGGTAAAAGGCAGCTCGTAGCCCCCCTGGCCCGGGCAGCAATCGCGGCCGGGGCTGATGGATTGCTGATAGAAGTACATCCCAATCCGGAAAATGCCCTGTCCGACGGGCCGCAAAGCCTAAAGCCCGAACAATTTTCCGCCCTGGTGCGCGAGGTGGCTCAGGTGGCAGGAGTATTAGGGAGGAGTTTAGCACGGGTACAGGGATGAAAACAGTAGCTTATTTGGGCCCAGAGGGAACTTTTTCCCACCAGGCGGCCGTGGTCTGGGCTTCCCGGGTAGGGGCCGTAGCCCTTCTTCCGGTGGATAACCTTCCTGAAGTTATTCAGGCAGTGCATAAGGGTCAGAGTCAGGCGGCGGTTTTGCCCTTAGAAAATTCAATCGAGGGAAGCGTTAACCTGACCCTGGATTTGCTCTTAGAAGAACCGGAGCTCCGCATTATTGGAGAAGTGGTGCTGGAAATTCACCATTGTCTGGCCGGCCGGACCCGGGAATTAGAAAAAATAGAGGAAGTATGGTCCCATCCCCATGCTTTGGCCCAGTGCCGGCGTTTCCTGTCCGGGCATTTGCCCGGCGTTCGCCTGTGTGCGGCCAGCAGCACAGCAGAAGCCATGCGCGTGGCGGCCAGCCGGGAGGACGTGGCCGCCATAGGATCTTCCTTTGCGGCTGCTCTATATCAGCTGCATATCCTTTATGAAGGAATTGAAGATTATCCCGGGAACAAGACCCGCTTCGTGGTGGTCGGCCGGGAGACTCTAGAAGGAGGGGAACCCTATAAGACCTCCCTGGTCCTGGCTGTACCCGAGAACCGGCCTGGAGGCCTTTATGAGGTGCTGCGCTATTTTGCCGAGGCCGGAATTAATTTAACCCGTATAGAATCTCGCCCTACCAAGAAAGAATTGGGCGAGTATCTTTTTTTCCTCGATTGTGAGGGCCATGCGGATTTAGAGCCCCTGTCCGGCGTGTTGGCGTCCTTAAAGTCCCGGACAGCCCTGTTGAAAGTTTTGGGTTCTTATACTTGCCATAAAGAAGGGGAGAGGGCTCATGATTGAACGGGTAGCCATTATTGGCCTGGGATTAATCGGGGGATCCATGGGAATGGCCCTACTCCAGGGGAAAGTGGCCCGAGAAGTGGTGGGTTACGACCGGGAGGCCCGGGCACTGGAACTGGGTCTTGAAGTAGGAGCTATAAGCGAGGTGGCGGGCAGCGCTCCGGCAGCAGTAAAAAACGCGAATCTGGTGATTTTGGCCGTACCGGTAGGCTCTCTGCTGACAGTGGCCCGCCAAATAGCCCCTTATTTGCCGCCTGAGGCGGTGATCACCGATACCGGCAGTACCAAGGGCAGTTTGGTCAGGGACCTGGAAGATATTTTTGGTTCGCGTGCGAATTATATTGGCGGTCACCCCATGACTGGCTCGGAACGGGCCGGCATCGGAGCTGCCGACCGCTATCTCCTGGAGAATGCTGTTTACCTCTTAACCCCTACGGAAAGGACCAATCAGAAAGCCCTCCACTGGCTAGAAAAAATTCTTAAAGCCCTGGGAGCCAGAGTTCTCTGCCTTTCCCCCGAAGACCATGACCGTATAGTAGGCGCGGTTAGCCATTTACCCCACTTAATAGCGGTATCGTTAATGCAATTGGCCGCTAAACTTTCCCAACAGCACCCGCAACTCTTAATGCTGGCCGCCGGCGGTTTCCGGGATACCACCCGCATTGCAGGGGGAAATCCCATCATGTGGCGGGATATTTACTTAAGCAATGCTCAGACCATTCTGGAGATGTTGGAACTCTGGCAACAGGAGCTTCAGAGGTTAGAGGATTTAATAAAAGCGGGGGATGGGACAGGCCTGGAACAAGTTTTACAAAACGCACGGAGTTTGCGGGCTCAAATCCCTGCCCGGCAGAAGGGATTGTTACCTGCTTTACATGAAATTGTGATAACGGTTCCCGACAAACCTGGAGTGATCGGCCATATAGGGCAGATGCTGGGACAAGAAGGGATCAATATTAGCGATATCGAAATATTAAGGGTGCGGGAGGGAGAAGGGGGGACCATACGCTTAGGCTTTACCAGTGCCTCGGCAGCGGAACAGGCCTTAACCGTTTTGCGCCGGCACGGCGTTACAGCCCGCTGGCGGGACAGCAGTTAGGGTCAATGTTAAGCAGCTGAGTTCTCACCAGTTTCGAACCCAGGCCTGCTCAGCTTTAGCTCCGGTATGGCTTCCCTCGCAGGCCAAACTAACACTTGGCCTAAAAGTTTTTGGCAGGTTTCCCGGCAAATTCGACTTCCTGTCTCAATTGCCGGCCGCAAGGTTACCCATGGCCACGGGCCTGCCTTCGCTTTTCGCCAAGCTTAGAGCCTGAGCTGCCGCTCGGGAAAGAACCTCGTTTGAAGCTTAAGCAGGTCTCTCCAGCAGAAAGTGGAGATACGCCAGCTTAAGCAGCAGCGCTTGACAGGCCATAGCTTTCCTGCTAACTTTGGTGTCGGGGAGGAAAAAAGGTTGGACTTAAAAGTAAGGCCAACGCCGGATTTACGAGGCGAAATTACTCCACCCGGAGACAAATCTATCTCCCACCGGGCAGCCATTTTTGCTGCTTTAGCCGACGGGGTGTCGGAGATCAGAGGTTTTCTGGAAGCCGAGGATTGCCGAAGCACATTACGCTGCTTACAGGCCCTGGGAGTTGAGATAGAGAGACCTCGGGAGGGCGTCCTTAAGATCAGGGGGCAGGGACCGGAGGGCCTAAAGGAACCCGAAGATGTGCTGGATGCGGGCAATTCGGGCACCACTATGCGCCTCCTCATGGGCGTACTGGCCGGACAGCCTTTCTATTCAGTACTAACCGGGGACAGGTCTTTGCGCCGGCGGCCCATGGGACGGGTAGCCGAACCTTTAAGGCAAATGGGTGCCCATATTTGGGGGCGTGAAGGGGGTAATCTGGCACCTTTAAGCATAAAAGGGGGAAGCCTGCGTCCCATAGATTATAGTCTGCCGGTGGCCAGTGCTCAGGTGAAATCGGCCATTTTGCTGGCCGGCCTTGGGGCCGAAGGTGAAACAACAGTGCGGGAACCCGTACCTGCCCGGGATCATAGTGAGCGTTTGCTGGAATTCTGTGGAGTAAAAATTAAAAAAGAAGATTTAAAAATTAGCCTCTGGGGACGGCAAAGGTTGCGGCCTTTTCAAATAAATATTCCTGGCGATTTTTCTGCTGCCGCCTTTTTCCTGGTGGCCGCTTGTGTACATCCCCGGGCGGAAATAGTGGTACGCAATGTGGGGCTAAATACCACTCGTACCGGTTTACTCACAGTATTAGAAGATATGGGAGCCGAGATCCAGGTTTATCCGGAAGGACTGAGCGCAGGAGAGCCTTACGGGGTTATCAGAGCCCGGAGCAGTAGTTTGCGGGGAACTAAGATTGGCGGTCCCCTTATTCCTCGTTTAATTGATGAGATACCCGTATTAGCTGTAGCTGCCGCTGTAGCCCAGGGTCATACCATTATTCAGGACGCGGCCGAGTTAAAGGTTAAAGAAAGCGATCGCATCACTACCCTGGCAGTGGAGCTGCGTAAAATGGGAGCAAAAATAGAGACTCTGCCCGATGGTATGGTTTTGGAGGGGGGTACTCTGCACGGGGCAGTGGTGGACAGCCATGGCGATCACCGTTTGGCAATGGCCCTGGCTGTAGCGGGCCTCATCGCCACAGGCGAAACAGTTATCCGGGGCGCTGAATGTATGGCCATTTCCTATCCAGGCTTTATGTCCGATCTGGAGGCTTTAATTAAGTGAGGAGCAATATTGCCATCGATGGGCCGGCTGGTGCTGGCAAGAGTACGGTAGCTCGGCAGGTGGCGGAGAGGCTGGGCTATTTATATATCGATACCGGGGCTATGTACCGGGCCCTTACCTGGAAGGCCTTACACAAAGGCATAAATGTCGACGACGAGAAGGCCTTGACTGAGCTGGCGGCAACTACTTCTTTGGAGTTTAAAAAAGTGTCGCCGGAGGAAATAGCAATTTATTGCGATGGACATAACGTAACTAAAGAGATCCGCAGCCCGGAAGTTTCGCAGCAGGTATCCATTGTGGCCGCTTTACCCGGGGTACGTGAACAACTGGTCAAACTGCAGAGAAGAATGGCTGCCGGAGGCGGAGTAGTAATGGATGGACGGGATATCGGCACTCACGTATTGCCGGAGGCAGCCTATAAGTTTTTTTTAACTGCTTCTTTAGAAGAGAGGGCTAAGAGGCGCTGGAAAGAGCTGGTAGCCCAGGGGAAGCAGGTATCTCTGGAAGAAGTAAAGAGGGAAATTGAAAAACGCGACCGGCAGGATAGCCAGCGGGCTGTGGCTCCTTTAAGACCGGCTCCGGAGGCTATTGTTATCGATACCACCAACCTATCACCCGATGAGGTAACCGCACATATTTTATATATAATTAGGCAAACTTCCTAAAAGGAAGGGGTTAACCCCGTTTTGTTTTACCGTTTTGCGAAGTTTATCTGCTATCTCTTTCTTCGCTACGTTTGTCGCTGGCGGGTAAAAGGGCAAGAGCTTTTCCCTAAAGAGGGGCCTGCTATAGTGGTGGCTAACCACCGATCCCTTTGGGATCCGGTGGCCGTAGGAGTAGCCGTCCCTCGCCAGGTGCGCTTCATGGCCAAGGAAGAGCTCTTTCAAATACCCGGGTTAGGAGTCCTTTTACGCGCTTTAGGGGCCTTTCCTGTCAAGCGAGGCAGATCCGACCGGGCTGCCCTCCAGGCCAGCCTGGAAGTACTGCGGCAAGGCCAGGTAGTGGGAATGTTCCCCGAGGGCACGCGGGTTCGGGCGGGGGAACTCGGGCGCTTCTATGGGGGTGCGGCGCTCTTATCCTTGAAAACGGGCGCGCCCCTGGTGCCCGTTGCCCTGAAGGGTACCGATAATATCTTTCGTAAAGGATGGTTTCATCCTTTTTATGTGACTATTGGTGCCCCCCTTTTTCCTCGCCGCAGCGGCAGTTATACCCCTCAGGAGGTAGAAGAGCTAACTGAGCAGTCGCGTCAAGCCATAGCCAAATTGCTGCAGGAATTATAGGTTTTTAGGATTAGAGGCAGGAATTAGCCGATTTTTCGCGAACTCTTATTAACGTTACAAGGAGAAGATGACCCGGTGGATGTGATCGTCGCCGACTATGCGGGGTTTTGTTCCGGTGTCGCGCGGGCCGTAAAAAAAGCTGAGACAGCTCCGAAGCCCATAGCTTCGCTAGGGCCTCTAATTCACAACCGTCAAGTAGTAGAAGACTTGGCGGCTAAAGGCGTGCGGCCAGTTGCCGGTTTAGAAGAAGTGAAGGAAGGAAGAGTACTACTACGCTCTCATGGGGTACCACCACAGGTGCTGGCTGAAGCTAAGGAAAGAGGGCTGGAAGTGATAGATGCAACCTGCCCTTTTGTACAGCGGGCCCAGAAGCTGGCGCAGGAGCTTATGACTTCCGGTTTTGAATTAGTCATAGTCGGCGAGCCGGAACATGCCGAGGTCAGGGGACTGGTAGAGTGGGCGGGAGGAAAGGCTGTAGTAGTATCTTCAGCGGAAGAGGCTGCTAATTTAGCTTACCATCCACGGCGGGCAGTGATTGCCCAGACTACACAGTCGCCAACGACGTTTGAGGCAGTAGTGGAAGCTTTACGGCCGAAAACCGGCGAGTTGGTGGCATACAATACCATTTGTGAGGCCACCAGGCGCCGGCAGGAGGCGGCAGTAGAGCTGGCCCGGCAGGTTGACGTTATGGTGGTGGTGGGTGGTAAGGAAAGTGCCAACACCCGCCGCCTTGTGGAGCTTTGCCGGGCGACAGGTACGCCCACTTACCATGTGGAGCAGGCTGGAGAGCTGAGCCACCAGTGGTTTGTAGGTGCTCGTAAGGTAGGGGTGACTGGTGGTGCTTCAACTCCGGCGTGGATTATTGAGGAGGTAGTGCGAATGTTGGAGGAGCTGCAAGTAGTTTTGGAGGAAGAAAAAGCCCCCGAAGTCGGCGGTAATGAAGTGAAGGAGCATACAGAGGAAGTCAGAGGAGAAAGTGCGCCAGAAGGGCAACATGAGATGGAAAAAGAGATACCGAAGTTGCGGCGCGGCAGCATCATAAGCGGTACGGTGGTGCAAGTCCGGGATAATGAAGTTTTGGTGGACGTGGGAGCCAAATCTGAAGGGATCATCCCCTTAAATGAGCTTTCCTATCGCGGCTTCAACGATCCCTCTGAGGTCGTGGAAGCGGGACAAGAGATTCAGGTGATGGTTCTTAAGCCCGAAAATGAAGAAGGGCATCCCGTACTTTCCAAAAAACGCGCCGACCGCCGTATTGCCTGGGACAGATTGGAGGCTGCCTTTGCTAGCGGAGAAGAGATTTGCGGAGAAGTTATTGGCATAGTCAAGGGCGGTCTGTTAGTAGATGTGGGTGCGCGCGGTTTTGTGCCGGCTTCTTTAGTAGAGCGGGGCTATGTGGAAGACTTAAATTCTTATATGGGCAAGAAATTGCGCCTGCGCGTCATTGAACTGGACCGGGCGAAAAATAAATTGGTTCTTTCCCAGAAAGCCATTCTGGAAGAAGAATTTGAAAAGCAGCGCCAGGCTACGTGGGATAGTTTAGAACCAGGGCAGGTACGGAAAGGGATTGTTCGGCGGTTAACCAATTTTGGAGCTTTTGTGGATTTAGGCGGTGTAGATGGGCTCCTGCATGTTTCCGAAATATCCTGGGGGCGCGTGGAACACCCGCAGGATGTTTTGACCGAAGGCCAGGAAATTGAAGTTAAAGTTTTAGGAATCAACAAGGAAGAAGGCAAGGTTTCTTTGGGACGCAAACAGCTCTTGCCCAATCCTTGGGATACTGCAGAAGAACGCTACCCGGTCGGTACCATCGTGGAAGGCAAAGTATTACGTTTCGCTCCCTTTGGGGTCTTTGTGGAAGTGGAGCCGGGAATTGAAGGGCTGGTGCATATTTCCCAGCTGGCCGAACACCACGTAGAGAAACCCGAAGATGTAGTGAGCATAGGGCAGACTATTCCCGTCAAAGTGTTAAAGGTGGACCAGGAAGCCCAGCGAATGAGCCTCAGCCTGCGCCAGGCCTTAAGAGACAAAAAGAAGCAAGAAAATCCTAAACCGGCCGGAAAATACCAGGAAGAAGATAGCGAAAGTGGTGTCAAATTGGGGGATCTGTTTGGTGATCTTTTCGGAACAGAATAATCCTAGATTTCAACGCAAGCTGGACCACCTCCAACTTTACCAGGAGGGTTGGGGCGAGCAACCTAATGGCTTTAAAGATGTCCATTTAGTACACCAAGCCTTGCCGGAACTGGATTTAAGTGAGATCGATGTAACCTGCCGGTGGCTGGGGAAAACCCTGGCCGCCCCTTTTATTATTAATGCCATGACGGGAGGAACCCCGGCCAGCCTGTCCATTAATCGTTCTTTAGCCCGGGCTGCTGCTCGAACCGGTATTGCTATGGCCGTGGGTTCCCAGCGGATAGCCCTGGAAGAACCAGAAGCCCGAGCCAGCTTTTCTATAGTGCGCGAAGAAAATCCAACAGGCATAATTCTTGCCAATATTAGTGCCAGCACTTCCACAGCCGATGCCCGTCGGGCGGTAGAGATGATTGCTGCCGATGGTTTACAGGTTCATCTTAACGTCCTGCAGGAATTGCTGATGCCGGAGGGAGATCGCACCTTTCGGTATTACCAACAGAGAATAGCTGAAATGGTCGCGGCGGTACAGGTACCGGTTATTGTTAAAGAGGTGGGTAACGGCATATCCCGGGAAGTGGCCCTGGCGTTATATGGCTGTAGAGTCAGGCGGATAGATGTGGGCGGCTCCGGGGGTACGAATTTTGCAGCCATCGAAAGCCGACGGGCCGGGGTGGAGAAAAGTTCCTATATTGGTTGGGGCTTGCCTACGGCAGTAAGCCTGGCAGAAGTGGCTTCTTCCGGGCTACCATTAGAAATTATAGCCAGCGGGGGTATTGAAAGCCCTCTGGAAGCTGCCAAGGCCCTGGCCCTGGGTGCTAGCCTGGTGGGTGTGGCCGGATATTTCCTGAAGGTATTACTAGAAAAGGGCGAAGATCATCTAATAGCCGAGATCGAATTGTGGAAGAAAGAGCTTAAGAACATCTGCCTGCTGTGTGGAGCCCGTAATATTAGAGAGCTAAAGCGAAAACCGGTAGTTGTTACAGGGCTTACTTACCATTGGCTGGTAAACAGAGGTATTGACCCTGCCCGCTTTGCTAGTCGTTAAATCTGTGGACAGTATATTTCTCCCCTTTTCAGCGCAATATATAGCTGGAAAGGGGAGATTTTTTATGGCCGGTTATCCCTTAGGTGTTATAGCGTTGGTAGTTGTTTTTCTCCTAATCTATTTTGGGCTGGCTCAAAGGGTCTTGGATCGCCTGTACTTAAGCGATAAGGCAGCCCTGGCCTTGGTAGCTGCCACCATTGTAGGCAGCTTTATCAACATCCCCTTAACGCGGGGGAGAATTGTCAGTTCTATTAACGTTGGTGGTGGATTGATTCCTCTAGGTCTGGCCTTCTATGTATTGTATCGTGCCGGTACGAGAAAGGAGGTCGCTAGGGCTCTACTGGCTGCAGCGGTTACCGCAGGAGTAGTTTTTGGCCTTAACAGCTGGTTAATGCGGGGACGCGAGCCCTGGGATTTTGCCATGAATATCCTGGATCCCCTCTATTATTACCCTTTGGTGGCCGGGGGAATAGCTTATCTTGTGGGGCGCTCGCGCCGGGCGGCCTTTGTAGCCGCCATATTGGGTGTGCTCGCTCTGGATGTGATTGATTACATTGTATTGGCTACCTCGGGGGTGCGCGGTACAGTAGCCATAGGGGGGGCTGGAGTCATGGATGTCAGCCTTTTGTCAGGTATTGTAGCTGTCCTTCTGGCAGAACTGGTAGGCGAGGCACGGGAGCGCCTGCAAGGAGGCCCGGCAGTGGAAGGGCGAGCCAGAACCCTTTTAGAAGGTCTACGCCTCACGCCGGCTAAAAAGGCCTTGCCAGAAGAGAAAAGGGGCGGTGAAGACCGTGACTAAAAGATTTACCGGATACGTACCTTTAAGCTTGCTGCTGGCGGCCATAATTAGCCTGGCTTTGACCTACAAGCTATGGCTTCCGGAAAGACCAACCCTTTTGCCAGCAGTCAATTTTAAAGGTTTAAATCTTACCTTGAAGGAGCATACGGTAGGCCCGTATACCACTTTGGTAGACGAACAGGGACGAGTACTAGATAAAATGGCCCGTACAGTTTATAAAGACGATGAATTCATTGCCGAAGATAACTACCGCTACCGGGTTGCCCGCATAGAGGGGGACAAAGCTATATGTACCCGGGTGGGCCGGGAAGAAGTTATGCTGGAAAAGGAATCTCTATCCTCGGCTTCGCTGGGTGAAAGCCTGCCTGCCCAGGCAGGGGGAGCAAAGAATTTAATAGCTATTTACCATACTCATAGCGACGAGTCTTATGTGCCCACCGATGGTACTGAAAGTATCCCCGGGCAAGGGGGCATTTTCAAAGTGGGAGCAGTGTTTGCCAGTAAATTGCGCAGCCTGGGGGTAAATGTAGATCACGATCTTTCAGCCCACGAACCCCATGACAATAATTCTTATAAACGTTCCCGGCGCACAGCCATGCAGCTTATACAGAAAGGACCTGCTGCTATCTTTGATATTCACCGCGACGGTGTTCCTGACCCCACTTTTTACCAGCAGGTTGTAGCCAATCAAAGTATTACCAAAGTGCGGCTGGTAATAGGCCGGGAAAACCAGAATATGAATGCTAATCTAGACTTTGCCAAAAAGATCAAGGCTGCTGCTGACGCTAAATATCCCGGACTTATTCGCGGGATTTTTATCGGAGCAGGTAGCTATAATCAGGACCTTTCACCCCGGGCCGTTCTTTTCGAAATAGGTACCCATACCAATACCCGGGAAGAGGCCCAGCGAGGCGCGGGACTGCTGGCTGATGTAATACCCACGGTTTTAGGCATTACTCCCCAGCCAGGGCCTGCTGCGCCCAGTACGCCTGGCGACTGGAAGGGTGTTCTCTTTGTTATCCTGGCTTTTGTAATTGGCGGCGGAGCCTTCCTGATCTTAAGTTCAGGCGGGTGGGATAAAGCTTTAGCCAGGTTAAAACAATATACTTCCGTGGAATGGACCAACCTTTTAGGGCCGCGCTGGCGCCAGCGGGTGGAGAAGGGCCGCGAGGAAGGAAATGTTCTTAAGAAAGAGAAGGTACCGGCGGAAAAATTAGCGCCAAATGATGAGAGGAAAGACTGGCAGAAGGATTGACAATGGATGCCCTCACTTTGACTTTACTGGTCGGCGTCTCCGCAGGATTAATCTGCCGTGTCTATCTTCTGCGCAGCGACTACCGGCGGTATCCCGGTTATCCCCATAGCGTAGTAACTCATCTTTCCCTGGCAGCCATAGCTTCGTTGATCGGAGCTGTGGCTGTTCCAGCTCTGGCCGCCCGAGAATACACGGCCGTTACATTTCTGGCTCTGGTAGCCCAGCAATTCCGTGAAATACGCAACCTGGAGAGGAAGTCCCTAGCCGAACTAGAAGAACGGGAACTGGTCCCGCGCGGCCGCGATTATATTGAGGGTATCGCCCGTGTGTTTGAATCCCGGAATTACCTGGTTATGTTCACTTCTCTGGGAGCCAGTATAGCTACTTTTTATTTCCATTGGTTAGCGGGAATCGCCCTGGGGGCCCTTCTTACCTATATCAGCGGCCATTTTAAGAGGGGACAATATTTAGGGGAGATTGCCACGGTAGAACCCGCCAATATAACTTTTCGCGGGCCTTTTCTAACTATTAACGGTGTAGTAGTCATGAATGTAGGGTTAAAAAAATCCCGGGAAAAAATTTTGCGCGAAGCTCTGGCTGTAGTAATCAAACCTAAAAATGATGATGCCCGGGCTGTCTTACATGATGCCGGCCAAAGGCAAGCTATACTCCATACGGTGGCTACCCTTTTAGGCACTAAGCTGGATATTGGCGAGCAGGAATGGACACCCCTGGCCCGCAAAAACATTGATACCGGCGAACTGGTCCTTTATGTTTTGCCCAATGAGCCCGATATGGAATGCCTCTTGCAGGCGGTGCGCATGACGCCGGTTTTGGAAAGCGCCGTTACCCGGCCTTTAAAAAGCCGGGTAGGGCGCGCTGCTGCCGATTAAAGCAGGAGGGATTTTGGTGTCTCTGGAGTGGAGAGGCAATATTTTGGCCGTTATTGTTACACGATCCGCTAGGGAAAAGGTGTGGGGCGGGGGAGCCCCTATCTTTTTAGTTGAAGATGAAGAGGAACAGCAGAAATTGGGATTAACTTTTAGCCGCATGCTGGATGCCATGGCCCATGACCTGGACAACGGGGTCATGGTCATCGTCAGGCACTAAGATAATGTTATGAAGATAATCTATCACTGCTTTGGTGGAGCTCACTCTTCTATAATAGCGGCGGCTATTCATCTGGGCATGCTACCCGGTGACCGCCTGCCTGCCGCTGACGAAATTAGAGCCATGCCCCATTTTGATCGTCCCCCCCAAGGAGGGGAAGGACAAATTATCTTCATGGGTAAGGACAACTTTAACCATGAAGTTTACGCAGCGGGTAAACGGGGAATGGGGGAGGCTTATGAGAATCTCCTATACGATCTAGTGGAGGCTTTGGGTTTACCTCGAGAAGAGCTTCTCCTGCTCGATACTTCACCCCTGGTAAACTGGCCCATGATTATAGGGGGTTTTCTCTCCCGCCGCGTAGGGATAAGCATCTTGGGCCGGCCCATAGTAACCTGGGGCGTAAGACGCTCTTTTTTCCGCCTGGTGGCCTTTGTGGAACAAAATCGTTACCTGTGGGAGAAAAAGCAGCAGTGGTAGTTGTTTATACTTGTTTTAACGGTATCCTGGCAGCTCTGGTAGCGGCAAATCTCCACTTGGGCAAATTATCCTCCGCAAAAGGCCCCGCCTGTAAGGAATTGCTTGCCCTCCCTTATTTTAATCAGCGGATAAGAAGGGGGAGGCTTTTGTTTATAGGCCAGGACCATCGCGGCCACTGCGTTTATATTGCAGCGGTGGGGCCCTATGGAAAGCTGGTACGCCAGATTGTTAGCAGTTTCCTACAAATATGGGGTTTGCCGGAGAAGACAGTTATGCTAATAGATGTAGGAGAAAAGGCCTCCTCGCTCGTCCTTTTAGGCTGTTTGTTAAAAGCACCAAAACTGATCCACTGGGGCCTTAAAAAAAGCCACCAGCGGCTATGCCAGCTGGTGGAGGAGGTAGCAGTTTTAAAACTTGACGTTACCGGTAAAATATTGGATAATGGGGGCGAAAAATAGAAGGAGCGAAGGGATTTTGCCGAAAAAAACAGGAGTTAAGATAGCTGCTGTACGGCCGGGAAGCATTGCTGCCGAGCTAGGCGTGAAACCGGGAGATATCCTGGTCTCCATAAATGGCGAGAAGGTACCGGACATTATCGCTTACCGCTATTTGACCGCGGAAGAAAATATTGAAGTTGAAATTATAAAACCCGGCGGTGAGCATTGGGTCCTGGAAATTGAAAAAGAATATGATGAAGATCTGGGGCTGGAGTTTGCCGAAGCCACCTTTGATGGGTTGCGGCGCTGCAATAATAAATGCCTTTTTTGCTTTGTGGACCAAATGCCTGCGGGCCTGCGGCCCAGCCTCTACATTAAGGATGATGATTATCGCTATTCCTTTTTACACGGTAACTTCATTACTTTGACCAATTTGCGGGCGGAAGACTGGGAACGCATCTGCCGCTGGCGAATAAGCCCGCTCTATGTTTCCGTGCACACTACCAATGCCGCTTTACGCGCCCGCTTGCTAGGGAATAAACGGGCTGCTCCTATTTTAGAACAGCTGGAGCGGTTAAGGAAAGCGGGCATTGAGTTTCACGCTCAAATTGTCCTCTGCCCCGGTATCAATGATGGAGCTGAGCTAGATAAAACTTTAGAGGATCTGGCCCGCTTTTTTCCGGCTTTGCGCTCCATAGCTGTAGTACCTGTGGGATTAACTTGTCACCGGGAAAAATTGTTTCCCCTGCGCCGTTATACCCCGCTGGAGTCGCGAAAAGTGGTACAGCAGGTAGAAGGATGGCAGCATAATTTTCGTCTTCGTTATGGAGTAGGTTTGGTCTATGCTGCCGATGAATTCTATCTTTCAAGCGGGCTGCCCCTGCCTCCGGCCTCCGCTTATGACGGTTTTCCCCAGGAGGAAAATGGGGTAGGTTTAACCCGTATCTTTCTGGATGAATTCTACCACCAAGTCGAAAAGTTATCCCAGAGTTTTTCCTTACAGCGCCGGGTAGTGGTGGCCACCGGGAAACTGGCTGCCCCGCTTATAAGCAAGCTGCTAACTCATATCCAAGACAGAATAGAGGGCTTGGAAGCCAGGGTGGTGGGGATTGCGAACTCTTTTTTCGGGCCCCAGGTAACCGTGGCGGGTTTACTCACAGGCCAAGACCTGCTAAAGGGTTTATCCGCAGCAGAAGTGGACCAGGAGGAGGTTGTCCTTATTCCCGATGTTATGTTAAAAAGGGATGCTCCTGTATTTCTGGATGACTGGAAGGTGGAAGATTTGAGAGCCCGTTTAGGCCGGCGGCTCGTGGTGGTTCCTACCAGCGGGAAGGAGCTGGTAAAGGCCCTGCTGGGGAGGGAGAAGGGTGAGTAAGCCGGTAGTGGCCATTGTGGGCCGGCCCAATGTGGGAAAATCTACTTTATTTAACCGCCTGGTGGGTGGGCGGATCGCTATCGTGGAAGATGTGCCAGGAGTAACGCGGGACCGCCTTTATCACGACACTGATTGGCAGGGCTATGAATTTACCCTGGTGGATACAGGTGGTATTACCGATAAACCGGAAGGTTTGGAAACCGAGGTGAGAAAACAGGCGGAGCAGGCTCTATCAGAGGCGGATGTTATTCTGTTCTTGGTAGATGCTCGGGAAGGGCTGACAGCTGATGATTTTGCCGTAGCTGACATTCTGCGCCGGTCAGAGCGGCCTGTGATTCTGGTGGCCAATAAAGTGGATAATTTTGAGGATTTGTCTATTCTGCAAGAATTTTACAGGTTGGGTTTAGGCGATCCTTTTCCCATTTCTGCAGCCCATGGCTTAAATGTAGGAGACCTCCTGGACAAAATTGTGGAACTTTTACCGCGCAAGATAGAGGAAGAGGGCAGGCAAGGGACGCGGGTTGCTATTGTGGGGCGACCCAATGTGGGCAAGTCGTCTTTGGTCAACCGGTTGCTGGGAGAAGAACGGGTCATTGTAAGCGAGATTCCCGGAACCACCCGTGACGCCATTGACACCTATTTCCGGAAGGGGGATAAAGAATACATTCTCATTGATACCGCGGGTATACGCCGGCGCAGCCGGATAGTAGAGACTACGGAGCGTTATAGTGTCCAGCGTGCTTTTAAAGCCATTGATAGGGCCGATATAGTTTTACTTGTTTTAGATGCTACTGAAGGGGTGACGGAACAGGATAAAAAAATCGCCGGTTATGGTCACGAAAGAGGCAAAGGGGCTATAATAGTAGTAAACAAGTGGGATTTAATACCCAAAGACAGCCACACCTTGGACCATTATCGTAAAGCAGTGCTGCAGGAGCTATACTTTATGGATTATGCACCGGTACTTTTTATCTCGGCTCTTACCGGCCAGCGCGTTCACCAGATATTGCCTACCGTGGATGAGGTAATTGCACAGGCCAGGCATCGGGTAAGTACCGGCCTCCTTAATTCAGTAATTCGGGAAAGCGTGTTGCTTACACCGCCCCCAACGGTAAAAGGTCGAGCGGCAAAAATTTATTATGCCACTCAGGTAGATGTTCAGCCACCCACCTTTGTCTTTTTTGTCAATGATCCCGAAGCCATTCATTTTTCTTATCGCCGCTACCTGGAAAATCAATTGCGCCAGGCTTTCGGTTTCCAAGGGACGCCCTTAAAACTTATTTTCCGGGCCAAAGGAGGAAGGGAGGCATGAAGTGGTTATTCACTTTGCTGGTGGCTTATCTACTGGGCTCCATACCCACAGCTTATGTAGTGGCCAGGTACCTCAAGGGATTTGATATCCGGCGTTATGGCAGCGGCAATGTAGGAGCGACTAATGCCTTTCGGACCATGGGGACTGGACCGGGCCTTCTGGTGCTGGTCATAGACGTGCTGAAGGGTACAATTCCCGTACTTTTGGGGCGGGCGCTGGGAGGGGACTGGCTGGCTGTGCTGGCCGGCCTGGCAGCCATGGCCGGCCACAGTTGGTCTATCTTTTTATCCTTCCACGGAGGCCGGGGCGTGGCTACGGCAGCGGGAGTTTTTCTGGCTTTAGCACCTGCTGCCCTCTTCTGGGCCTTTGTTATCTGGTTGATCGTACTTCTTAGTACCAGGTATGTTTCTTTGAGCTCTATCATGGCAGCTGCGGCGGCGCCAGTTCTTGTGTTACTTTTCCGCCTCCCGTTCCCCCGTTTCCTTTTTACCCTACTGGCTGCCAGCCTCATAATTTACCGGCATAAACCTAACATTAAGCGGTTATTGGCCGGTACAGAGCCCAAATTAGGGGAGAGGAACTAGAGTGCGTCCCAAAACAGCTGTAGTGGGAGCCGGCAGCTGGGGAACAGCTTTAGCCGTTTTGCTGGCCCGGAAAGGGTTCCAGGTTGTGCTATGGGCCCGGAGGGCAGAATTTGCAAACAATTTAAGACAATACAAAGAAAATTCCGCTTATCTACCGGGCGTAATCCTCCCCGATTCTATATTAATAGAAACTGATCTAGCCAAAACAGTAGCTGGGGCCGAAGTAGTAGTTTTAAGTGTGCCCTCCCATGCCGTAAGGGAGATAGCCCGGATGCTTAGACCCTATCTGAAACCGGAAACAATAGTTGTCAATACGGCCAAAGGTTTAGAGGTGGATACAGGTCTCAGGCTTTCCCAGGTGTTGGCAGAAGAAGGTATGGAGAAGTTGGCCGTGCTTTCCGGCCCCAGCCATGCGGAAGAAGTAGGCCGGGGACTTCCAACTACAGTAGTAGTTACCTCCAGACAGAGAAAGGTGGCCGAATACGTGCAAGAAATTTTTATGTGTCCTTCCTTTCGCGTCTATACCAATCCCGATGTGATCGGCGTAGAACTGGGCGGAGCGTTAAAAAATATTATTGCCTTGGCTACGGGCATGTCCGACGGCCTGGGACTGGGCGATAATGCCAGGGCGGCTTTAATGACCAGGGGGCTGGCGGAAATCGCCAGACTCGGAGTGGCTATGGGAGCCAATCCCTTGACTTTTGCCGGCCTGGCGGGCGTCGGCGATCTTATTGTAACTTGTTCCAGTATGTACAGCCGCAACCGGCGGGCCGGCATTAGTTTGGGGGAAGGCCATCCTTTGGAAGAAGTTCTAAATAAGATGGGGATGGTGGTGGAAGGGGTACGCACCACCGCTGCCGCCCGGAAGCTGGCCCAGCAACTGGGGGTACCTATGCCCATAACGGAAGAGGTGTATCAGGTGCTCTATGAAGGAAAGCCGGTGCGGCAATGTGTGGCTGCCCTTATGGAACGGAAACCTACTATGGAAGTGGGTTTTCTAGGAGTCAGTTGGTGCGATTAGTTTAATCCACCCCAAAGTAATAATCCTCAAGCTCAGGCATATATATGTATTGTTAAAACATGCCAAGCGGGACGGTAGAAAAATCCAAGCTTGGGGAGGGAGAAGGGTGGAAAACAGGGATATCTTTCGCGATATAGCTGAGCGCACCGGGGGCGACATTTATATCGGTGTAGTAGGACCGGTGCGCACGGGTAAATCTACTTTTATCACCAGATTTATGGATAAAATGGTCCTGCCCCATATTAAAAATCCCAATGAACGAGATCGGGCCAAAGATGAGCTGCCGCAAAGTGGCGCAGGACGGATGATCATGACTACCGAACCAAAGTTTATTCCCCAAGAAGCAGTAGAAATTACCGTACGAGAAGGGCTAAAGATGCGGGTGCGGCTGGTGGATTGTGTGGGTTATACTGTGGAGGGGGCCCTGGGGTATGAAGGAGCCGAGGGGCCGCGTATGGTGCGTACCCCATGGTTTGATCATGAAATACCCTTTCAACAGGCAGCGGAAATAGGTACGCGCAAAGTTATTACCGACCATGCTACCATGGGTATTGTAGTAACCACGGATGGCAGCATTACGGAGATCCCCCGGGAAAATTATATTGATGCCGAAGAGCGGGTAGTTTGGGAACTTAAAGAACTGGGCAAGCCCTTTGTGGTTTTACTGAATTCTACCCACCCTTTGGATGAAGAGACAGTCAGACTGGCCAACCATTTGGAAGCCGAGTATAATGTTCCGGTGTTGCCGGTGGATTGTCTCCACCTGGAAGAAGAAGATTTTTTAAATATTTTAGAGGAAGCCCTTTATGAATTTCCTGTAATAGAGGTTAATGTCAATCTACCTCCTTGGGTAGAAGAACTAGAGACTACCCATTGGCTGCGGCAGCAACTGGAAGAGGCCGTGCGCGAGGCTATTGGTAAAGTAAAGCGCTTGCGCGACATCGACGGCGCTATTGGGCAGCTCCAATCCTTTGCTTATACTTCTAAGGTGGTTTTACGAGATATGGATTTGGGAACAGGTACAGCTCATATTGATATGTCTGTACGGGAAGGCCTCTTCCATCAAATAGTAAAAGAAGTTACAGGTCTGGATATAAATAACGATAAAGAGCTCTTGCGCTGGGTGCGGGAGCTGGCAGGTATCAAGCGAGAATGGGATAAATTTGTTTACGGTATTCAAGAGGTGCGCAACACAGGCTATGGAGTGGTAACTCCTACGGAAGAGGAGATGGAACTGGCAGAACCGGAATTAATTAAACAAGGAGGGCGTTTCGGGGTAAGATTAAAAGCAACTGCTCCCTCCTATCACTTTATCCGCGCCAACATTACCACCGAAGTCACTCCTTTAATAGGTACGGAAAAGCAGTGCGAAGACTTGGTTAAGTACATTATGGAGGAATTTGAAGAGAATCCTCAAAAGATATGGCAGACTAATATTTTTGGCAAATCCTTAAGCGAACTGGTCAAGGAGAGCATTCAAAGCAAGCTTTATAGGATGCCGGAAAATGCCCAGGTTAAACTACAGGAAACGGTAGAGCGGATTGTAAATGACGGTGGCGGTGGTTTAATCTGTATTATCATATAACTTAAGGAGCAGTCAAGAAGAAGCCGGTTTCAAGGACCGGTTTTTTCTTATCTCTTGACAACTGCTTAATAAAGAGGTATAGTAGGTACCGAACTTACGGACAAAAGAATAAAGCACTGCGACTCTTATCAAGAGCGGTGGAGGGACTGGCCCGATGAAACCCGGCAACCTACTCCTAGGAGTTTTGTAGGGGGAAAGGTGCTAATTCCTGCAGGGCGTTTGCTCTGAGAGATAAGAGGGGTTAAATACAAGCCTCTTCTTATCGGAGAGGTTTTTTTTGTACTTAAATTAAATCCAAGTAAGGAGAGGAGAAAACCAATGAATGGAGAAAAGTACCGTTTTGCTACCCTGGCGGTTCATGCCGGTCAGAATCCCGACCCCGTCACAGGAGCGCGAGCTGTACCCATTTATCAGACGACTTCTTATGTTTTTCGCAATGCTGATCACGCTGCTGCTCTTTTTGCCCTAGAGGAAGCAGGGTACATCTACACTAGAATCATGAACCCGACCACAGATGTTTTTGAACAAAGGGTAGCTGCTTTGGAGGGAGGAGTGGGCGCCCTGGCCACTGCCTCCGGCCAGGCTGCTATAACCCTGGCTATTATTAACATTACTTCTGCGGGCCAGGAGATCGTATCTTCCACCAGCCTTTACGGAGGTACTTATAATCTTTTTAACGTTACTTTCCCTAAGCTCGGTATCAAGGTGCGTTTCGTAGATGGTGCCGATCCCGATAATTTTCGCCGGGCTATTACCGAGAAGACCAGAGCCCTCTACGTAGAAACCATCGGCAACCCTAAACTGGATGTGCCCGATTTAGAAGCTATAGCAGCCATAGCCCACGAAGCTGGTATTCCTTTAATTGTGGACAATACTTTTGCTACCCCTTATCTGTGCCGCCCTTTTGAATACGGAGCGGATATTGTGGTCCATTCGGCCACCAAGTTTATTGGCGGCCACGGTACCAGTATTGGAGGAATTATTGTCGATTCAGGCAAGTTCAACTGGCGCAACGGGAAATTTCCCGAGCTAGTAGAACCCGATCCTAGTTATCATGGAGTAAGCTATGTTGATACCTTTGGCCCGGCCGCTTATATTGTAAAGGCCCGCACCCAGTTGTTAAGGGATCTGGGACCCGCCTTAAGCCCCTTTAACTCCTTCCTTTTCCTTCAGGGTCTAGAAACTCTGCACTTGAGGATGGAGCGTCATAGCAGCAATGCTTTGCAAATTGCCCATTGGCTAAAAGAGCATCCCAAAGTGGCCTGGGTGAGTTATCCGGGTTTGCCGGAGCACCCTAGTTTTCCTTTAGCCCAAAAGTATTTACCTCGCGGAGCAGGAGCTATCCTTACCTTCGGAATAAGAGGTGGCAAAGAAGCTGGCCGCCGCTTCATTGATAATCTAAGGCTTTTTTCGTTGTTAGCCAATGTGGGTGACGCCAAATCCCTGGTAATTCACCCGGCAAGTACTACCCACCAGCAGCTAACAGTGGAAGAGCAGCTGGCCAGCGGAGTAACCGAGGATTTGGTACGCCTGTCCATCGGTCTGGAAGACCCAGAAGACCTCATAGCCGACCTGGACCAGGCTCTGGCTCGGGCCAGTGGATAGATACTGGGATCCAAGATTAAGAAGGAGTAACCCAAAGTGGCGGATGTTGGTCTAGTAAAGACACAATATTATACCTTTGCCGCCCCGCCTGATGAGCTAGTGCTCGAGTGTGGGAAGAAACTGGGGCCCATCACCGTGGCTTATGAAACCTATGGCCGCCTTAATGCTGCAGGCGATAACGCTATTTTGGTGCTTCACGCCCTTACAGGTAGCGCCCATGTGGCCGGCTGGCATCAGATAGGGGAACGCAAGCCGGGCTGGTGGGACCCTATGGTGGGGCCCGGACGGCCTTTAGATACAGAGCGCTATTTTGTCATCTGTTCCAACGTTTTAGGAGGATGCTATGGTACTACGGGCCCCTCTTCCATCAATCCGGCTACAGGAAAACCTTATGGCCTGGACTTCCCCGTGATTACTATCAGGGATATGGTAAAGGTACAAAAGGCGTTGCTCGACAGCCTCGGGGTAAAGCGCCTAGTCACGGCAATCGGCGGCTCCATGGGTGGAATGCAGGCCTTGGAATGGGGGGTCACGTATCCGGATTTTCTCGCTTCTATAATAGTTATCGCTGCCCCGGGACGTACTTCAGCCATGAATATTGCCTTTAACACTGTGCAGCGGGAAGCAATTTATATGGATCCGGGGTGGCGTGGCGGCAACTATTACGGAACGCCAGGGCCAGAAAAGGGTCTGGCTCTGGCCCGTATGATAGGCACTATTACTTATAAGAGCGATGAGTCCTGGTCCTTTAAGTTTGCGCGCGCCATTAACGGAGGCCCGGAAAACTTCTTCCGTTTAGATGGGCGGTTTGAAGTAGAAAATTATCTATATTACCAGGGGCGCAAATTGGTAGAGCGCTTTGATGCTAACTGCTATCTGTATTTGACTAAGGCCATGGATCTCCACGATGTCAGCAGAGGCTTTAGTTCCTATGAAGAAGCCCTGGGCAAGATAAAATCCCCTTGCTTGACCATAGGGATTTCCAGTGATATTCTTTTCCCTACTTATCAGGTAAAAGAAATTGTAGACACAATCAATAAAGTGGGCGGTCGGGCTATTTACCGGGAACTCAATTCTCCTTACGGCCATGATGCTTTCCTTATTGAATTTGCCAAGCTGGGAGCCATTGTTAGGGAGTTTTTGGCAGAAATAAATTAGATAGTACTTCCCGGCAAATTCGACCTCCAATCTCAGTTTGTCTGAGTTGCCGCCCCGGGCATTCTTGCCCTCGGGCGGCTTGTGCTTTTGGCCGAGTTTTTTGCCCGCTCGCTCTAGAGCCAAAACAGGCTCAAAATAGGGGATAACTTAGAGCAGTGGGGTATTGCTCCCTGCTAGGCAATAATGCTAGAATAAAGCAGATGGAAATCTTGAGGAGGAGCCTGAGTGAAGTATACGGTTAAAATAGGTTTGTTGGGTTTAGGCACCGTAGGTGGGGGAGTAGTTAAACTCCTGGACCGCAATGGAGCTTTGATAGCCCAGAAGCTGGGTCGGCCTTTGGAGATAAAAAAGATACTGGTAAGGGATTTAAACCGCCCCCGCAGGGTAAAGGTAAATTCAGAACTCTTGACCACCCAGGCAGATACCATCCTAAAGGATCCGGAGATAGATATTATAGTTGAAGTAATGGGCGGCCTGGAACCGGCGCGTGAGTATATTCTGGAAGCTTTAAGACAAGGAAAGAGCGTGGTAACAGCCAATAAAGATCTCCTGGCTGTCCATGGCAAGGAGCTTTTTGCTGCTGCCGAAAGCGGGGGATGTGATCTTCTCTTTGAGGCTAGCGTCGGCGGTGGTATACCTATTGTGCACTCTTTGAAAGAGTGCTTAGCGGGAAATAGGATTCGCCAGGTTATGGGTATTGTGAATGGGACCACCAATTATATTCTCACTAAGATGAGCCAGGAAGGCAGGGAATTTGCCGAGGTTTTGGAGGAGGCCCAGCGCTTAGGCTTTGCAGAGGCGGACCCAAGATCCGATATTGAAGGCGATGATGCGGCCAGAAAAATGGCCATCCTGGCCTCTATCGCTTTCGGTACGCGCATTACCTACCCGGAAGTGTATCATGAAGGGATAGCCCATTTACATCCTCAGGACATCAACTACGCCGCCGATCTGGGGTATGCCATAAAGCTCCTGGGTATTGCCCGGGAGGAGGAAGGTGTGGTGGAAGTACGGGTACACCCGGCGCTGGTACCTTTACAACATCCTCTGGCGTCGGTAGGCGGTGTTTTTAACGCTATTTTTGTGGAAGGCGATGCTGTGGGTGAAGCCATGTTTTACGGCCAGGGAGCGGGAGAGATGCCCACAGCCAGTGCCGTGGTGGGCGATATTATGGAAGCGGCGCGCAATATTATTCAGGGGACCCGGGGTCGCATTTCCTGCACTTGCTTTAATGAAAAAGTAGTCAAACCTATGGGCGAAATTGAAACCCGCTATTACTTGCGGATGATAGTTAAAGACCGGCCTGGGGTGCTGGCCGCTATTGCCGGTGTTTTTGGCGAGCGCCAGGTCAGCCTGGCTTCTGTCATTCAGGTAGGAATGGTAGGGGAGCAAGCAGAGCTGGTCTTTATTACCCACCGGGTGCGGGAACAAAATCTAATGGAGGCGCTGGAGATTCTGGCTGGCCTTCCGGTAGTGAATAAAATTGCCAGCGTTATCCGAGTAGAAGGAGGCACGGCCCATTGAAGTGGCCAGGAGTAATTGCTGCTTATAGGGAGTTTTTACCTGTAACCGACAAAACCCCTGTCATTACTCTCTTGGAAGGGAATACGCCCCTCATTCCAGCATATAATCTTTCCCGAGAACTGGGCTTACAGCTATTTTTTAAATATGAAGGGCTTAATCCTACGGGTTCTTTTAAAGACCGGGGCATGGTAATGGCGGTAGCCAAAGCTGTGGAGGCCGGTTCGCGGGCCATCATGTGTGCCTCTACCGGTAACACTTCCGCCTCTGCCGCTGCCTATGCTGCCCGTTGTGGTTTGAAATGCAGCGTACTGATACCGGAAGGCAATATTGCCTTAGGCAAACTGGCCCAGGCCCTTTTTTACGGCGCTAAGGTCATAGCTATTCAGGGCAATTTTGACGCGGCCCTGGCCCTGGTGCGCAAGATTACAGCGGAACACCCCATTACCCTGGTAAATTCCCTGAATCCTTACCGTATAGAAGGGCAGAAGACAGCAGCTTTCGAGGTTTGCGACTCCTTAGGAGAAGCACCCGATTACCTGGCTATTCCCGTAGGAAATGCGGGTAACATTACTGCCTACTGGCGGGGGTTTAAAGAGTATTATGTCGCTGGCAGAAGCAGGAAACTGCCACGGATGATCGGCTTTCAAGCCGAGGGCGCTGCCCCCATTGTAAGGGGAGAAGTAGTACCCAACCCGGAAACAGTGGCCACTGCCATTCGCATCGGGAACCCGGCGAGCTGGCGGCCCGCCGTAGAAGCTGCCAGGGAGTCGGGCGGCTTTATTGATTGTGTTAGTGACGACGAAATCTTGGGAGCCCAGCGCCTCTTAGCTACGGCTGAAGGTATTTTTGCCGAGCCAGCTTCGGCTGCCTCGCTGGCAGGGGTAATTAAGCATGTCAAAAAAGGTTTGTTTAAGCCCGATGACCGTGTTGTTTGTGTCCTCACCGGGCACGGACTTAAAGATCCCAATATAGCCATCAAGCAGGTAGATGAGCCCCTTTCTCTACCGGCTGATGAAGAGGCTGTGTTAGAGGTAGTTCTGTAGGAAGGCGGGAAGTTTATGCCCCGAGTGCGGGTGCCAGCCACTACTGCCAATTTGGGTCCTGGTTTTGACGCTTTAGGGCTGGCTTTAAATCTGTACGATTACATCTCAGTGGAAGAAGCTCCGGGGTTAGAGATAATTGTCCAGGGCGAAGGCGAAAACAGCATTCCGCGAGGGCCTGAAAACATTGCGTACCGGGCAGTGCGAGCTGTATATGAACGAGTAGGACGGGAAGCTCCAGGTTTTAAAATCGTCTTTTATAATAATATACCGGTAGCCCGGGGCCTGGGATCCAGCGCTGCAGCCGTAGTGGGGGGATTGGTGGGAGCTAATACCCTTTTAGGCAATCCCCTCGATGAGGCCGAACTCGTCGCCTTAGCAGCCCATCTGGAAGGGCATCCGGACAATGTGGTACCTGCCATGGTAGGGGGATTGGTAGTAGCGGCCCTTAATGGCCAGCAGGTGTACTACCAGCGTCTGGAACCGCCGGCGGGCTTGACCCTTCAGGTGGCCATACCCCATTTTACCCTTTCCACCAGGGTATCGCGGGGCGTATTGCCAGCCATGGTATCAGTGGAGGATGCTGTTTTTAATCTCAGCCGGACGGCTCTTTTGATAGCTGCAGCCCAGGCGGGGAACCTGGAACTGATGGGCAAGGCCATGGAGGACCGCTTACACCAGCCTTACCGCTTACCCCTGGTACCGGGGATGTCCAGTGTATTCGCTGCTGCCCTAGAGGCCGGTGCGCTAGCGGTGACTTTGAGCGGTTCCGGGCCGACGGTCATTGCCTTCTGTCGGGATAGCTGCCCCCAGGTAGGGGTGGCCATGAAGGAAGCTTTTAAAAAGCATGGTGTTGATTGCGAAATTAAAGAGTTACAACCTTGCAGCCGGGGTGCTACCCTTTGTTAGAGGTCAAGCTAAAAAAGTTAGAGGTGGGAGAGAGTTAATCTATGGCACTAATAGTACAAAAATATGGCGGTACTTCGGTGGACGGGCCAGAAAGGGTAAAAAACGTTGCCAGGCGGGTGGTAGAGACAAAGAGGGCGGGCAACCAAGTGGTGGCTGTAGTTTCAGCTCCTGGAGACACCACCGATAAGCTTATTGAAATGGCTAAACAAATCACACCCAACCCACCGGCGCGAGAACTGGACATGCTTATGGCCACCGGAGAACAAATGTCCATTGCCCTTTTAGCCATGGCCATCCAGGATTTGGGTGAGCCCGTAATTTCCCTCACCGGTCCTCAAGTGGGTATTCTCACCGATGGCGTCCATACCAAAGCGCGCATTCTAAACGTTAGCTGCGATCGCTTAAGAAGGGAATTGGACAGCGGGAAGATTGTAATTGTCGCAGGTTTCCAGGGAGCTACAGCTGACAATGAAATTACCACCTTAGGTCGAGGAGGTTCTGATACCACAGCAGTTGCTCTGGCGGCGGCTTTAAAGGCTGATGTATGTCAAATCTACACCGATGTAGACGGAGTGTACACTGCTGACCCTCGGATTGTTCCCGAGGCTCGCAAACTGCCTGCCATATCCTACGATGAAATGCTGGAATTGGCCAGTTTAGGGGCCCAGGTGCTGCAGCCGCGTTCAGTAGAATTTGCCAAATTGCATAGGGTGGTCCTAGAGGTCCGTTCTAGCTTTAACTATAATGAAGGTACCCTGGTAAAAGAGGTGAGCGAGATGGAAAAACAAATGGTGGTTACCGGTGTAGCTGGCGACCGGAATGTGGCCAGGATAGCAGTCTATGATGTTCCGGATCGCCCCGGAATTGCCAAAACCCTTTTTGAAGCCTTAGCCCGGGAGAGCATTAACGTAGATATGATTGTCCAGAGCGCCATGCGGGACGGCATCAATGACATCGCCTTTACTGTAACACGGGATGACCTGGCTAAAGCCTTGGAAGTAACCGAAAAGGTAAAAGAAAAGATTGGAGCCAGCTCTATAGCCTATGATGACAAAGTGGCCAAGGTTTCCATTGTGGGTGCAGGTATGATAACCAATCCGGGTGTAGCAGCGCGCATGTTTGCCTGCCTGGCGGAAGAAGGCATAAATATCCACATGATTAGCACCTCGGAAATAAAAGTTTCCTGTATTATTGACGAAGAGCACCTAACCAAAGCCATGCGAGCTCTGCATAAATGGTTCGGGCTGGATGACACCCGGGGTTAGTTCCCCGGGTTTTTGAGTAAGGGAGGATAGCATGGTCAGAAAAGGAATCATTTGCTATCTGGCCCTAGAAGAAAAGGATGAGGAAATCAGTTATGACCTCGCCGAACTGAAAGAACTGGCCCGCAATATCGAGATCGAAGTAATAGATGCTGTAGTACAACAACGCCGCCCGGATCCCAATTATCTCCTGGGAGAGGGCAAGGTGCTGGAAGTCAAAGAACGCATTATAAGGGAGGACATCCAGGCCGTAATCTTTAACCGGGAGCTTTCACCACGGCAGGTCAAACACCTTGAGGACCTGCTGGAAGGGGCTGAAATATGGGACCGTACCCAGGTCATCCTGGAAATCTTCCGCCGCAGAGCCCAATCCCGTGAAGGTAAAATTCAAGTGGAAGTAGCCCGGCTCACCTATCTTTATCCCCGCATCCACGGGTTGGGGGGAGTACTTTCCCGTTTGGGGGGCGGGATTGGAACGCGCGGGCCGGGTGAAACTAAACTGGAGGTGTTGCGCCGCGCAGTTCGTCGCCGCATTCATCATCTGCAGAAAGAACTGCAAGAGGTACGACAAAAACGAGAAATCTTGCGCAGCTTGCGCCAGGAAAAAGCTCTTCCAGTTATTTCCCTGGTCGGTTATACCAATGCCGGTAAGTCAACCCTGCTCAATGCTCTTTCCCTCAGTCCCCACAAGGTCCTGGTACGGGACCAGCTATTCGCCACCCTGGACCCGGTCAGCAGGCGCGTCCGGCTACCTTCGGGGCGGCAGGCGCTCCTAACCGATACTGTAGGATTTGTTAAAGATTTGCCGCTAAAGCTAAAGGAAGCTTTTAAAACTACGCTGGAAGAACTGTTTGCTGCTGACCTGCTGCTCCACGTTATCGACCTAACCAGTCCCTATATGGATCGCCAGGTAGCAGCCGTGGAAGAACTTCTAAAGGAACTCGGCCTCTACCACCGGCCTATACTTAAAGTCTACAATAAAATGGATAAATATGAAGGGATATTACCCCTTGACGGTGTAGCCATTTCGGCTCTCTATGGTACCAATCTACATGAATTGTTAAGCCTTGTTGAGGAGGAACTGTTCCCCCACCAGGAGATGACTATTCTGGTTCCCTTTAACCGGCTGGGCGAATTAGCCCGGCTGAGGGACCGCTTGGAAGTGGTAACAGAAGAATACCTGCCCGAGGGAGTCAAGCTAATAATTCGCGGCCGTGTTGAAGACTTCCAAAAATTGAGGGCCCGTGTAAGTGGGGATTGTCCAGCTGACACGGAGACCCGGGGTTAATTTAGTTTCCCCGGGTTTTGGATTCCTCGGAGGTAGGCTTTAGCAAATGAAATTCCGACATCTGGTTGCGAAGGCGAATATGTCGCTTAAATTCTATTAGTATATCCAGGATTTCGTGCAGGAAGGGGCTGCCAAAAGTAGACATTAAACCCACGATAATCATGTTCAGCAGGAGATAAAGGCCGGGGTAAGATGTTTTAAAGCCGGCAAAGGCAGCATCCAATCCTAAGAGGCCGAAAACATCCACAGCAGCTATGCCTGTTAAAATAGCAGCAATGATAGCATTGACTATAATCACCCTTAACTGCCTTTTCTGCTCTAGAACGGGATCGTCTAGTTTTTGCCCCAACCACGGCCAGCGCGCCTTAAGCTGTTCCACTATTCCTTGCGCAGCAGCAAAAATGGCCCCAAGGATAGCCAAAAGCCTGCTAAGATCTTCCAACCCTTTTCACTCCTTTCTAAATCTCTTTCATACTTATGGTATTCCCGGTAAAAAGCCCTTGCTACTTTCAAGAGGTTCCAGTATAATAAAAATGACCATAACTTAACACACCTACGAGGGAACGAGTTAAGCTGCCAGGCGGCAGCGAGGGGAAGTCAGTGCGATTCTGACGCGGTCCCGCCACTGTGACAGGGAGCAAGCCCACAAACTTTAAAAGCCACTGGGCCTTAGGGTCTGGGAAGGCGTGGGCAAGCGAGGAACTGAAGCCAGGAGACCTGCTCGTTCCTTAGTACCATATCCCTACGATGGATAGGGGGTGGTGCAGGTTAGCTACCTTCCGTGACCATGTAGGGCGGGAGGTTTTTTCTTTATAGGGTGCTTTACCTCGAGAAGGTAAAGCTAAAAGGTTAGTACGGGAGTAGGAGCTGCCTCAAAAAGTCCCCTAATAAATAAAGGGGTAGCTTGAGGTAAGGCGATGACTGGCCACCCGGGAAAACCTGCCTGCATAAGACTCATGGGGCATTTTCTTGGAGACAAAAATGCCAGGTAGGTTTGTCGTGCCGGGAGGCTGATTGGAAATTATGGCTTGGTAAACCCATTGCCCCGGTAGAGGCAAACCGGGGTTTTTTATTAGGTTTTACCAGAAGGAGCAGGTTTTGGCTGTGATCTTAGTAATCGGAGGTACCGGTGAAGGATGGAAGTTGGCTAAGTTGCTCGGGAACCGGGGTTATAAAGTGGTAGTCTGGGTCAACAGTGAATACGGCTGCCGGGTGGCCCGGGACGAGGGGATAACAAGTGTCCAACTTTATTCCGTTACAGAGAAGACTTTCAGTGACCTTATGGGGCAATATAATTTAAAAGTTGTAGTTGATTTGAGCTTGCCTTTTCCCAATGAAATTTCCCTAAAAGTAGAAGACCTCTGTAATAAGTACAACTTATGTTACCTGCGTTTCTTGCGCTCGGAAACGGAGTTACCCGATCACCCCTTAATTCATCAAGTTTACAGCTGGGAAGAGGCTGCCAGGGTAGCGGCGAGCCTGGGAGATACCATTTTTCTAACTACCGGAACTAATAACTTGGAGGTCTTCTTGTCTTATAACGAGCTCAAAAATAAAAGAATAGTGGTGCGCGTTTTACCGGAACACCGGGTTATTAAGAAGTGCCAAGATCTAGGCTTGGTACCGCGAGATATTGTGGCTATGCAGGGGCCTTTTTCCCGAGAATTAAATAAGGCTATTTTTCGCGCTTATAAGGCCAAGGTAGTGGTAACGCGGGATTCTGGTTCCGCTGGCGGTACTGACACCAAAATTGCCGCTGCTTTGGCGCTGAATATTCCGGTGGTGATAATTAAGCGCCCCCAAATGCAGTCTCGCCATGCAGTCCATTCCTTGGAAGAAATTGTCAACATTATCCAGCAGGTAGTAAATTAATGGACTGGTAAAAAGGAGGAAGCCTATGTACCAGCGCATCGCTTTGGTGGGGATATTTGCTGTTTACTTTGTGATAATTTCTTTAACCCTGCCCCATCCAGCCTATGCTATGCACATTATGGAAGGCTTTTTGCCCATGGGCTGGGCTGGCTTTTGGTTTGTGGTGGCACTTCCTTTTTGGCTAGCAGGCTTACGTTCCCTAAGATGCAAAGTACAAGGGAGTCCTAGTCTTAAGCTTTTGCTAGGCCTGGCCGGTGCTTTTGCCTTTGTGCTTTCTGCCTTAAAGCTTCCGTCTGTAACTGGGAGCTCCTCGCATCCCACTGGAGTAGGGTTAGGAGCTATTCTCTTTGGGCCCACAGTGATGAGTGTTTTGGGAGCCATTGTACTCCTGTTTCAGGCCCTTCTTTTGGCCCACGGAGGCCTGACTACCCTGGGGGCCAATACTTTTTCCATGGCTGTAATCGGTCCCCTCGTATCTTATGGCACTTACAAATTCCTGCAAAAAGTAAAGGCTCCCTTGTGGTTGAGTACTTTCCTAGCTGCTGCTCTGGGCGACTTATTAACCTACGTTACTACTTCCCTGCAGTTAGCCCTGGCTTTTCCGGCCCAGCAAGGAGGAATTGGGGCTTCCTTTATAAAGTTCATGGGGATTTTTGCTCTCACCCAGGTACCCCTGGCCCTTACCGAAGGATTGTTGACGGTTGTGGTCTTCAATTTCCTGGTGGCCTATAACCGAAAAGAATTGGAAGAATTGGCAGTACTCAACTAAAATAAGGGGAGGAGTATATGAATATAGCCCAAAAAAATATGATCCTTTTTTTGCTGATCGTCGTGCTGGTAACAGTTCCCTTTATAATTCAACAAGGGGCTGAGTTTGGAGGAGCCGATGGGCGGGCTGAAGAAATCATTGGTGAAGTTCGACCCGACTACCAGCCATGGTTTGCTTCTTTATGGGAGCCGCCCAGCAGTGAGGTAGAAAGTTTCCTGTTTGCCGTACAGGCAGCGCTGGGAAGTGGATTTGTATGTTACTACTTGGGTTACCTCAAAGGCAAAGCCTCTGCAGAGAAAAAGCAGCTGTAGTCGCGAGATGCGATTCCTACGGAGGCCTTCAGGTGAGAAAGCAGGGCGCGGCATGATTAGTGTAGAACAGTACGCTTATAGCAATAAATTGCGAGGTGTACACCCGGGAGAAAAGATGGTGTTTAGCCTGGGGACTTTGCTTTTGTCTTTGGGCGCCAGATCTGTATGGACCTCCTTAGCTATCTTGGGCTTAACCAGCTGGCTTTTAGTCGGTGTTGCCGGTGTTCCCTTTAGGTTTTATATTCGGATGCTGTTGATACCTCTTTCCTTTTTGGCAGCCAGTGTTATAGCCATAGTTATTACCATTTCCTGGCAGGCACCCCAGGGAATGCTTTATAGCTTTAGCGTGGGAGACTTAAGCGTAGGAATAACCGGGCAGGACCTGGGGAGGGCGGTCCAGCTTTTCTTACGAGTGATCCCCGGCGTTTCCTGCCTCTACTTTTTAACCCTGACTACACCTCTCATAGAAATTATGAGTGTGTTCCGCAGACTTAGAGTCCCGTCCCTTTTTCTGGAACTAATGGGTTTGATTTATCGCTTCAGTTTTGTGTTATTGGATACGGCCGAAAACATATATCTGTCCCAGTCTTCCCGGTTGGGCTATAGTTCGTGGTTCAGATCTTTGTCTTCCTTGGGCCAGCTGGCTGCCAACCTGTTTCTTAAAAGCTTCCAGAGGTCGCAAATGTTAGATTTTGCCCTTGTCTCGCGGGGATTTAGCGGTGAGTTTAGGGTCCTGGAACCCACGTACACTGTCTCCAAGCGCAATATATTGCTTATTTTTCTCTGGATTGTGTTCCTGGTGGTGCTCAACTGGTACGGCGGAGGTGGACGGCTTGGAACCTATTTTGGCAACTAAGGAGGTTGAGTTTACCTACCCCAATGGAACTACAGCTTTGAGGGGCATTTCCCTGGAGATAGAGCAGGGCAGCAAAGTCGCTATTTTAGGCCCTAACGGGGCCGGCAAATCCACTCTTTTTTTGCACTTTAACGGTATTTTTCGCCCCCAGCGCGGAAAGGTGTTCTGGCAGGGGCGGGAGCTGCGCTATGACCGGGGCTCTTTGGCCAGTTTGCGCCAGAAGGTGGGGATTGTTTTTCAAGATCCGGATTCCCAGCTTTTTTCGGCCAGCGTGTTCCAGGAGATCTCCTTTGGCCCCTTAAATTTGGGCTTGCCGCCAGAGGAAGTAAAGCGGCGGGTAGAAAAGGCTATGGCTGCTACCGGTATAACGGAGCTGGCGGATAAGCCAACCCATTTCTTAAGCTACGGACAAAAAAAGCGGGTTTGTATTGCAGCCGTCCTGGCCATGGAGCCGGAGGTAATAATCTTAGACGAGCCCACAGCTTACCTTGACCCTTTGCTTACCTGTCAGGTTATTGAGCTGCTGGACGAAATTAATGGTGCAGGAAAAACCGTGGTGCTTTCCACCCATGATGTAGATCTGGCTTATTCCTGGGCTGACTGGATTTTTATTCTAAAATCGGGGCAATTACTGGCTAAGGGTCGGCCGGAAGAAGTATTTCTTGAACCCCAATTAATCCGGGAAGCTGGATTAACTATACCGTGGTTACTGGAGGTTTACCGGGAGCTGCAAAAGCGCGGTTGGTCTTTGGGTCCTAAGCCCCCGCGCTGTAAAGAAGATCTTTGGGCCTGTCTTCCCTGGTCCACTCAAGCCTCCGGCCCTATACTTAAAGTAGCCAAGGGATAATGCTATAATAAAAAGTGGAGGTGTAAAGGTGGACCGCGAGGTTACTCTGTTCACTTTTCCCTCGACTTATTATGCCTTGAGAGCGGAGAAGGTTTTGAAAGAAGCAGGCTTACAGGGCCAGTTAATACCTATACCGAAAGAGCTAAGCTCTTTGTGCGGCCTGGCCCTGGAAATTGAAACCGCGGAAGAAGAAAAGGTTTGGCCTTTGCTAAGGTCCTCCGTAAAGATGGAAAAAAAGGTAAGAGCTATCAAAACTAGAGGGTTTGTGGAAAAAATTGTGGAAGTGCTGGAACTGGGTCCTCCCCCGGGGTAACTCAGAAATAGCGCAGAATGTTATAGACATTGTCCCGCTGGGCTGGCCGGAAGCCAGCATTTTTAATTACACGGATAATTTCTTCTTGAGAACAGCGGTGGTGAGCCCCTGCTGCTCTGACCACGTTTTCTTCCAACATGGTGGACCCGAAGTCATTGGCGCCGAAGGATAGGGCTATCTGAGCCACCTTGGGTCCCTGGGTCACCCAGGAAACCTGGATATTGGGTATATTGTCGAGATAAAGACGGCTTACGGCCAAGGTGCGGAGGTAGTCCAGGGCTGAAGGCGGTGTACCCCCTAGGGCGGTATTTCCAGGCTGGTAAGTCCAGGGAATAAAAGCGGTGAAGCCACCGGTTTCATCCTGCAAAGAGCGAATAGCTTCTAGGTGGGCTATACGGTCGGCCAGGGTTTCCTGGCTCCCGAACATCATGGTCGCCGTGGTCTTAAGGCCCAACCGGTGGGCTGTAGCCATGACTTCCAGCCATCTCCCCGCCTTTGTTTTACGAGGGCTAATTACCTCGCGTACCCGGTCCACTAAAATTTCGGCACCGCCGCCGGGTAAAGAATCTAGTCCGCTGGCTATGAGACGGCGTAACACTTCCTCAACGCTCAACCCGCTCCTCTGGGCCAGGTAATCTATCTCCACCGGGGAAAGGGAATGTAGCTTGACAGGATAACGCTCTTTAATGCTTTTAAACAAGTCTTCGAAATACGAAAGAGATAGTTCCGGATGGAGGCCGCCTTGCATGAGAATTTGGGTTCCGCCCACACCTATTGTTTCCTCAATTTTGGCGAAAATTTCTTCTCTGCTTAAGACGTAACCTTCTGGATGACCCAGGGGACGATAGAAGGCGCAAAAGCGGCACCCACAAGTGCATATGTTGGTATAATTGATATTCCTATCTATTACAAAAGTCACTATATTTTCCGGGTGAAACCGCTTGCGGACCATGTCGGCCAGGTAACCCAGGAACAAGAGATCGGCCGAACGTAAGAGTTCTAGCCCTTCCTGGGGTGTTAAGCGTTCGCCCGCCTGGACTTTAGCCGTTATCCTTTCCATGTTCTGCCCTCCACAATTTGACAGTAACGGGAGCAGGGAGCAAGCCCTGCTCGTAGGCATACTGATAAAAGGTCTGCAATCCTTCCAGGTGTTCTGCTGTCAAATCATATTGGAGGTGGTGGAAATAATCTATAAGGTCGCCCATAGGCAATCCAGTAAGGGAAGAAGCCCGGTAAGCCAGGGTTGCCAGGTTTTGCCTACCCCATTGCTTGGCGGCAATTAGGCCCTGCCATATCTCTTCTAGAAGGCCAGGAAAGGTTTGCGCGAACTCTCCTTCTACCACCACCAGGGCGAATACCATATGCTTGCCTGTAAATCGATGCCACTCTTTGCCCAAATCGTATATATATAATCCTTCCGGACGATTGACTTGCAGTAAGGCTTCATCACCAATCACCAGGGTAGCTTCCGGTTCCGACCACCAGGGGGGCACACCTGTCGGCCGGGTAAAAAACCTGACTTCAAGGTTATAAAATCTCTCCAGCAGGATAGACAATAAAGCCACGCTGGTAGCCGAATAGGGCGTAAGGGAGACGCGTTTACCTGCTAGCTCGGCCAGGGGCACTTTGCTCAGCAGGGCCACACTCTTGACTGGCCCCCAGGAAGAAATGGACAGGTCGGGTAGCACTAAGCATTTATCGTGTTGCTTGGCGTAAGCAAAGGAAGATACGGCGCTGATTTCAATATTGCCTTCAGTCAAAGCCCGGTTTAACTCGTTGGGGTGGCCGTAAACAATTTGCGCCGGAATGTTTACCAGACCCTCTTCCAGAGCATAGAAAATAGGCAGGCAATTGATATAACTGATCCTGCCTATGCGCGGCTTGCTCATCCAGTTCCACTCCTGTGGTTTTATTTAATGGTAACGGCGTACTACGTTATAAAGGGTGTCGCGCTCCACAGGAATCCTTCCCGCTTCCCGGATTAGGCGCAAGAACTCCTCCGCTGGTTGATATTGGGGCGTTTCGGCTCCAGCATCGTGGGCAATGCGCTCTTCCCGCACCGTACCATCCAGGTCGTCCACCCCAAAGTTTAAGGCAATCTGGGCCACCTTGGGGGTAAGCATTATCCAGAAAGCCTTTATATGGTCGAAGTTGTCCAGCAGCAACCTGGCTATGGCCAGGGTCTTCAAATCGTCGTAGCCAGTGGAAGGGGGCAATTTGGCCAACCCGGTGTTGGCCGGGTGGAAGGGCAGGGGAATAAAGGCCAGGAAGCCTCCGGTTTCGTCCTGAAGGCTGCGCAAAGCCAGCAAGTGATCTATGCGGTCGGCGGGGCTTTCAATATGCCCGTAAAGCATGGTAGCGTTAGAGCGTATTCCCAAACTATGGGCAACAGCGTGAACTTGTAGCCAGCGGTCACCGCTTATTTTCCGCGGGCAGATTTCTTGCCGTATCGACGGATTAAAGATCTCCGCTCCACCACCGGGTAAGGATCCTAAGCCCGCTTCTCTGAGGCGCAGTAACACTTCCTCCAGGCTTAAACCGGATATCTCGCTCAAAAAATCTATTTCTACAGCATCAAAGGCCTGCAGGTGGGCCTGCGGAAGGATTTCTTTTATTATTCTTAGCATGTTTTCGTAATAGCTAAAGGGGAGTTCCGGATTAAGCCCGCCTACAATGTGAATTTCCGTGGGGTTATATTTTTTAAATTGCCGGGCTTTCTCGGCTATTTCTTCCAGGCTTAAAGTATAAGCGCCCTCTGCTTCAGGTGTTCTGCCGAAAGCGCAGAAGCGGCAGAGGTTGCGGCATATGTTGGTATGGTTAATATGGGCGTTGTTGATAAAATATACCTCATCGCCCACCTTCCGGCGCCGGACATAGTCAGCTAAAAAGCCTATAGCTAACAGATCATTGGATTCCATCAAGCGCAGGCCGTCTTCCCGGCTTAACCTTTGTCCTTGGAACACCTTCTCGGCGATATCTCCTAAAGGCCCTCTGAGGATAGCTTCCGCCAGCATTCCCTTCCCCTCTTTAATGTGAGTTGTCACTTTTGCGACGAGCACGGCCGATGTTTTCCGGGCGCAACAGAGTATCTTTGCGCAGTTCCCGGCACCCGCAGGAAAAATCCAGGGGGAGCTCCATCAAAGCCTGGAAGATCAGGCGGGCGAAGGGTTCGGCCTCTTCAAAGAAAATATCTTTTAAAACCTTATGTTCCCAGGGTTTGACTGTACCCTCGGCATAGTTAACTACCAGGTAAATACCGGCATAACAGGCACCTATCTCCCGCGCCAGATAAACTTCGGGGCACAGGGTCTGGCCTACGATATCGGCCCCCCACTGGCGGAAGACTTTAATTTCCGCCTCACTCTCAAAATGGCGGCCATCGGTGACCAGATAAGTCCCCCGGCTAAAAACCCGGTTTAAGGGCTTTGTCCTAGCTACTTTCACCAGGGTCTCATGCAAGGAAGGGCAGATGGGCTGCCGCATTATGCACAGGTAGTCCTCGCTCAAAGCCACATCTCGTCGCAGGGAAAAATCTACATAATCAGTAGGGATGACGATATCCAGGGGGTCCAGAAGGGGGTTAATGCTTCCCACTCCGCCTTCGGCCACGACTTTTTTTACCCCCGCCTGGCGCAATACCCAAAAGAGGCGGCGAGAAGATTCGCCCCACGATACTCCCGGTAACCGACCATGCATTTTGGTGGTCAGCACCAAGCGGGGAGGAGTCGTGGGTAAGGAAAAGAGCTTTAGGGGTGGGCTTGGCCCCCAGGGAGTAGCGTAAACCAAATCTTCCTCTAATACTTCTACCCCTGGCCAACCCAGATCTTCTGGAAGCCTAAGGGAAAAAGTACCCGACCCTCCGATGAAGGCTATAGGAACCTGCGGCATATCTGTCGGTTGCTTACGGCTCATATAAACTCTCCTCTTCTAGTTACTGTACCTCTTTTTCCGTTTTAACGTCAAGAGATCCTATTAAGGTAAAAGAAAAGCGCAAAAGATTTTTGCGCTTAAGCGGGAGATATAAGGTATTTATTTCAGTTACGCCGGAGTACAAGGGTATTAAAAGGGAGGCGCAGCAGGAAGCTGCCTCTTATGCTGGCTGCCGGCCATAAGATGGTTAATGCGTTCGGCAACCGCAGGGGGAGCTTCGCCGGTAAGAAGGTAATGGTCCAGCACAGCATAGGTTAACCCCATTTCTCCTTCGTCGGTTTGTCCTTCCCATAAGCCGGCAGAAGGGGGCTTGTTAATAATTGATTCCGGGATGTGGAGATAAAGCGCGAGTTCTCGCACCTGGGTCTTTACCAGATTGGCCAGGGGTAAAATATCGACACCGCCGTCACCATATTTGGTAAAGTAGCCTACGGCCAGTTCGCTCTTGTTCCCAGTACCGACTACTAGGTAATTCAATTTATTGGCCCAGTAGTAGAGAGTAGTCATGCGCAAGCGGGGTTTAATATTGGCTAGGGCCAGGGAGCGCTCCTGGGGAATGTAAGGGCTGCCCGTTAAGGCTTCTACTAGAGCGTCATAAACAGCGTCTAAGACTATAGTCTTGGTGGGGAGGGACAGGGTTCTGGCTACCAGTTCAGCATCTTCAGCATCCCGCGGATTGCTATAGCAAGGCATGATCAAGCCCAGGCTATTTTCCGGGAAGGCCCGTTTACAGAGGGCAGCTACTACCGCGGAATCAATACCTCCGCTTAAACCCAGTACCACGCCTTGACAACCGCTCTCTTGTACCTTTTCCTGGATCCAGGCAACCAATTTGTCGGCTAATTCCTTCATGTACACCACCCTTTCTGCTTTAAAATAAGAAAAAGCCCCGTGTCCCTGTAACTTTAAAAGACTACCGAGGCCTCGTTGCCTGTTCCCATTATACCGCCCTGTTCCCAAAAGTCAAGGTTTTCCTTGACAAATGACTGTTCCATGTTATGATAGAAAGTAAAAAGTACATAAATAATTGGCGGGTGGGCAAAGATGCTCTCCCCTGTGTGGGCAAAGAGGTCCTGTGCGGCTGGCGTATTTAAATTGCCGGCAACAGGACCTTTGTGTTTTAAGCTTGCTTTTAAGGCCCCAGGCGCTTCTGGTTCCCCTAGACTTAACCCCCATTTTATTTTGGCCAGGCCTGGGGCCTTAAAATATTTACACTAATAAATAATAGGCTTTAATAGTTGGTAACCAGTAATTCAAAAAAGCCACGCGGGTGAGCACATGCGGGACATACCTCTGGCGCTGCACTAGCCTCGTGGATGTAGCCACAGTTACGGCACCGCCAGGTGACTTTTTCTTTCCGCGAGAAGACGCGCCCCTCTTGCAAATTGGCCAGGAGAGCTCGAAACCGATCTTCGTGCCCCTTTTCCGCTCTAGCAATAGCACGGAAGACAGCTGCAATTTCTGTAAAGCCTTCTTCTTCAGCCATCCTGGCGAAGGAAGGGTACATATTAGTGTGCTCGTGATTTTCACCAGCAGCGCTGGAGGCAAGGTTCTCGGCGGTGGAGCCAATGTAGCCTGCAGGGAAGGTGCCGGTAATTTCCAATTCGCCGCCTTCTAAGAACTTGAATAGCCGTTTCGCATGTTCCTTTTCCTGGTCGGCCGTTTCCAGAAAAATGGCAGCAATCTGCTCATACCCCTCTTTCTTGGCCTGGCTGGCGTAAAAGGTATAGCGGTTACGCGCTTGAGATTCGCCGGCAAAGGCCAGCAGTAAATTCTTTTCGGTCCGGGACCCTTTAACAGTACCCATTAAGTTCACCTCTCCAGTATATTAGTGTCCTTTATTCCTGATCTAATAATTTTCGTGACGATAACGTTTTTCCCTGCCAAAGTTAGGAAGTTTGCGCCAAAAAAGACAAAAAGGCGTAGAAGGAGCAGGAATAAGGGGTCTCATGGCGAAATTTAACGATTAATCCACATTTAGCAAGGAGGTATCTAATGATGACTTCTCCCGGGCAGGTTTACAAATGTAACGTATGTGGCAACATTGTCGAGGTACTCCGCTCCGGGGCCGGTACCCTAGTTTGTTGTGGAAAGCCCATGGATATTCTCGCAGAGAACACAGTAGATGCTAGCAAGGAAAAACATGTGCCAGTTGTAACTAAAATAGATGGAGGCTTCAAAGTGGTTGTAGGCTCTACGCCACACCCCATGGAAGAAAAACACTATATTGAATGGATTGAACTAATTACCGACGACCAGATCTTGCGGCAGCCCCTAAGCCCTGGACAGCTGCCAGAAGCCGAATTCTGTACGCGAGCGTCATCCGCAGTAGCACGGGCTTACTGTAATCTTCACGGCCATTGGAAATCAGAGTGATTATAATATTTTGCTCAAACTGAGACCGCTTTTCGAAAATGGGGTGCAGGTTATCAAGGGTAACAAACCCTTACCATGGGCATACATTGCGCGAATGTTGACTGGCTTTATGGGCAGGTACTATCAACCCTACCTGCCCCGTTTTTCCATCCTCTGCACCATCTTGTTCATTCCCCAATAGGTGATCCGGTGTTGGGCGGGGTATAAAGAATTTTTTTTTTAAAGTTGAGAAGGAATCCAAGAAACCTTGTCGAATATAATGTAACATCCTGTACGGACAAGTACGATATGGCACTGACAAGGAAGGGGTCAATTTGATTGAACGCAATTCTGCGGTCCCTCTCTACTATCAAGTAGCCAATTATCTTAGGGAACAGATTCAAAAGGGGATTTTAAAACCCGGCGATCGAATCCCATCGGAATGGGAACTAGTGAAAGAATTTAACATTAGCCGCCAAACGGCAAGGCAGGCTATTGCTGAACTGGTTGTTGAAGGTTGGATCTTTCGGCGGGCAGGCAAAGGAAGCTTTGTGGCCACTCCCAAGATAAGCAGCCAGTTAAACACTATGATAGGCTTTTCGGAAAAGATGGCACAACAAGGCTTTCGCGTCAGCACGCATATCATTTCTGCGGGAGTGGTCTCTGCAACTAGTGAGGTAGCAAGTAATCTTGAGGTGGCTCCAGGAGAAAAAGTTATCGAGATTAGGCGCTTACGTTTGATTGATGAACAGCCGGCGGTTTTACAATGGTCCTATTTACCTTTCGCCAAGTGTGCTGCCGTATTGGAAGTTGATCTAAGCGTAGAATCCTTGATTAAAACTCTACGTCAAAAGTGCGGTATAAGGCTCGTACGCTCGAGAGAGACTGTACAGTCAATAGTGGCAAAAGGTATGGAAGCGAAGCTGTTAGGTGTTAAGGAAGGAGAGCCCTTACTGCTTGTTGGAGGCGTGCTTTACGCCGAGGACAACGAACCTATTAGGTATGGAAAGGGGTTATATCGCGGCGATATGTTTAAACTCACAGTTGAAAACTATGAAATTGTTGGTCAAAAGTCGAGTTCAGAGGCTATATAGGGGGGCATGCTTGTGCCTGAAGTTGTAACCCTGGGAGAAACCTTAGCGGTATTAGTAGCCGCTTCCCCCGGTCCACTGCGTTACAGTACCCACTTTGAGCTACGTACTGGAGGGGCCGAATCTACGTTTGCCGTTGGTATTGTTCGCCTGGGTCATAGCGCAGGCTGGATTAGCCGACTTGGGAACGACGAGTTTGGCAAATTGATCCTCGCGGTGATAAGGGGGGAAGGGATTGATGTGTCCCAAGTTAAGATAGATCCTGAAGCTCCTACAGGCGTATTTTTCAAAGAGCGGCGTGAAATAGGAGAAAGCCGGAATTATTATTACCGACAAAACTCAGCAGCTAGTAGAATGACGCCCGAAGACATTAACCCACAGTATATATGTGAAGCGAAGTATTTGCACCTCACAGGTATTACTGCTGCCCTTAGTGCTTCCTGCTTGGCAACGGTAGAACGAGCCATGGATATTGCGAAAGAAAACGGTGTCTTAATCTCTTTTGACCCTAACCTTCGGTTAAAACTATGGAAAAAGGAAAGAGCTATTTCTATTCTTCTCAATCTAATTAGAAAAGCCGATATTCTTTTGCCGGGAATAGAGGAAGCCCAAATATTGCTCGGCGAAAGCGAGCCGGAAAAGATCGTTAAGCGTTTTCTTGAGTTGGGTCCGAGGGTTGTGGCATTAAAGCTTGGGTCAAAAGGCGCTCTGATTGCTAGTGCGAATCAGGAAGTTTATGTACCCTCCTTTCCGGTAGAGCGTATTGTGGATCCATTTGGTGCCGGTGATGCTTTTGCTGCAGGCTTCATAACGGGGTTACTAGAAGGTTTAAGCTTGGAGGAAGCTGGGAGGATGGCTAATGCCATGGGTGCTCTGGCTTTAGGTGTTACTGGAAATATAGAGGCGCTGCCGTATCGCGATGAGCTAATCGCTTTTATGAGTGGCAACTCAACAATTATCAATCGATAAATTGATTCATTTAAGGGGGTTCTTATTAATGCAAAAACATCATATTGAAGGAATTCTTCCGGCATTAGTAACACCTTTTGATGCGGAAGGAGAGGTGTACGTTGAAGGTTTAAAACGTTATGTTGAACACTTGATTAACAAAGGGGTACATGGTCTTTTTGTCTGTGGGTCTTATGGCTCAGGGCCTCTTATGACTCCAGAGCAGCGGATGCAAGTGGCAGAGACAGTAGCTGAAACGGTTAACGGCCGAGTAAGTATTGTGCTTCACATAGGAGCTGCAGATACCAAAACGACGCTGCGGCTGCTAAGGCACGCGGAGGGTCTTCGGGTAGACGCGGTCGCTGCTGTGACACCATTCTACTACCGCCATACCAAGGGGGCTATTATCAATCATTACAGGCGGCTTATCGAAGCCTCAAGCTTACCTGTAATTGCTTATAACAATCCCAAGTACGCGCATTATACCATAACTCCTGAAGTACTTGCGGAACTGGCCGAATATGGTCTTGCTGGAATTAAGGACAGTAGCGGCGATATTGCTCTCTTCTATAATTTTATAGCCGAGGTTAAGAAGCCAGGTTTTGTCTTCTTAATTGGGTCGCAGACCCACTTGGTGCCGGCTATGATTGGCGGGGCTTCGGGCTGTGTTTCGGGTCTTTCCAACGCCTTTCCGGAATTTATCATCCATATCTATGAACTTTGCCGACGGGGCGAATACGAAGAAGCGGGTAAATCACAAAAGAAGGCCAACTTGCTCAGGAAGGTCACTGGAGAAGGGATTCCTGTTCCTTTCTATCACGCCGTCATGCGCATGTTAGGGATAGACATCGGTGTACCTAAAGCTCCGTTTGAGCCTGTTTCCGAAGAAGAGTACCAGCGTATTCGGAAAACACTTATTGAACTTGGCATGTTGGAACAGCAGTGAAGCTAGGTGGGGAGGAGTATTCGTGGAGAGTAAAGGGATCGATGAAGTAAAAAGAAGTATTCCATGGATAGATTTACTACTCTCATTGAGCTGCTGGTTACTGGCGGTTTACATCTTGCTGGCGGTAAGGCATTTTCCGCGCCTTACCGCGGCAGTGGAAGTTGTAGGTTCAGACTTTGTTCCTAAGCTCATTGCTTACTGTTTGATTTTTTTGGGAGCATGGCTATTAGTTACTTCCGTTCTGCTTTCGAGAGAAGAAGTTGCTAGAACGGAGATCGACACAAACAAGCTAGAGAGAATATTGTTACTAGTAGTTATATTGAGTTTTAAGACACTTTTACCTGTACTTACGTTTATACCTAGCACCTTTCTGTTTGTGGCAATTTGCCTAAGGTTGTTTGGCGAGCGATCCTTAAAAAGCATCGTAATTATAAGTGTGATAACTACCTTAAGCCTGTACTATGTCTTTCATTCGTTGTTACGGATTCCCTTGCCGTGAAGGGGTGTTTGTGATGGAAACAGTATGGTCGTCATTAGCATCTATTTTCGGTAGGCCGGAAGTCTGGCTTTACACTTTGCTGGGCACTGTGGGAGGTATTATAGTAGGGGCCATACCAGGTTTAACAGCAACAATGGCAGTAGCCGTACTCATTCCTTTTACCTTTCGTCTAGAGCCGCTAGTTGGTCTGGCAACGTTATGCGGTATCTACGTTGGTGGCATATACGGTGGCTCTATAAGCGCTGTCCTATTGCGGATTCCAGGTACTCCGTCTTCTGCCTTCACTACACTGGATGGGTACCCCATGGCGGTACGGGGGGAGGCCGGACGGGCGATTAGCATATCGACGACTTCCTCATTTATCGGCGGGTTGGTATCTATAATATTCCTTATTGTTACGGCACCATTCATAGTAAAGGTAGCCCTAAAGTTTGGTGAACCGGAATTCTTTGCCATTGCAGTTTGGGGACTTGCATCTGTGGCAGACGTTACTGGCAAGAAGCTTATTTACGGGTTAATTTCAGCAGTATTTGGCGTTTTTTTAGGGACTATTGGCCTGGATCCCATGACAGGTGCTCCGAGGTTTACTTTCGGCTTGGAAAATTTACAAAGCGGTCTAGAGTTTGTACCGATAATGATAGGACTATTTGGCCTGTCTGAGGTATTGAATCAACTTGGTCGAACGGAGACAGGGCAAAGGGCTACCCAAAAAATAGGTAGCCTCCTCCCAACATGGGCGGACGTCAAAAGGGTTTGGCGTACATGGGTCAGAGGAACGCTTATTGGCATCTGGGTGGGTGTGCTGCCAGGAGCCACGGGGGGCGCCATGGGTTCAATGATGGCCTACAATGCGGAAAAGCGGGTTTCAAAACACCCTGAGGAATTCGGCAAGGGAGCTCCTGAAGGAATTGCAGCTTCGGAGTCGGCTAATAACGCTACAGTAGGCGGTAGTCTTGTCCCATTGCTAACACTGGGCATTCCTGGAGATACAATTACGGCATTGATGATAGGGGCATTTATGATGCATAACCTGCGTCCTGGTCCTTTGCTTTATGAACAAAATCCTCAACTTGTTTACGGCATATACGGGTCGCTTATTCTGGCGCATTTCTTCTTCCTGATCCTGGGTTTAGCAGCTGCTCGGGTGTTTGCCAAGGTCCTTAATATACCTCAACCCATTTTACTGACCTTGATCGTGACTTTCTGCACGCTGGGTTCTTATGCGGTAAGTAATGATGCTTTCAATATTGTTATTATGGTCCTATTCGGTATCATCGGCTTTATTATGGAACGTATAGAGATGCCTGTTACGCCTATGCTTATAGGTTTAGTGCTTGGGCCCATGGCCGAAAGTAGCTTGCGAACTGCATTAAAGATGTATGAAGGCGACGTTTCGGTATTATTTACACGACCCTTCAGCTTATTCTTTTGGGTTCTTACGGCTGCTATGTTAATCATACCCAGACTACAGGAGGTGAGGAGAAAAACGCGAACTGGGGCTGTTAAAAACTAGAGTGAAGTAAGTGAATGCGACTATTGCGCGGAATTTTGGAAGTATAACATTTACAACATAACAGGAGGTTGGTAACGACGATGCTTAAAAGGATTGCACTAGCATTAGCGTCAGTAGCTCTTTTGGGAACCGTGTTAATCTTGGGCGGTTGTGCCACCAAAGAAAAATCCTTTCCTCAGAGAGACGTTACAATCGTGGTGCCCTTCGGTGCGGGAGGCGGAACCGATCAGGTAGCCCGGGTACTTGGAGACCTTGTGGACAAGGCTATCGGGCCTGCAGTTGTGATTGTAAACAAGCCTGGGGGAGCAGGAGCAGTTGGCCTTGCTGAAGTTGCTAAAGCGCAACCCGATGGATATACCTTGGTACTAATGACTTCGAACATTTCCACGCTTAAGTGGACAGGTCACAGTAAGCTGACCTACAAGGATTTTGAACCCATTTGTGCTGTTAACTACGATGCGCCCGCTCTTATCGTTAGGGCTGATTCACCATGGAGGTCCTACGAGGATTTTGCTAAGACGGCAAAGGAACGTACTGTGCGTGTAGCCACCGGTGCTCCAGGTGGGTTGTGGCAGGCTGGTGCTTTGGCCTTGGCCAAGCGTGCGGGTCTAAAACTCAATGTGGTGCCAGAGGAACAAGGCGGGGCACCTGCAGCAATAAAGTTGCTTGGTGGCCATGTAGAAGCTATCGTAGTCCCCCCTAACGAAGCAGCCTCTCAGATTGAAAGCAAGCAATTCCGTGTACTGGCGGTAATGGCGCCGGATAAAAACCCTCTGGCTCCAGACGCTCCAACTTTCAAAGAGCTGGGTCTTGATCTTGATATCCGGTCAGTAAGGGGTTTTCTAGCACCTAAAGGAACGCCCGCGGAGGTAATAAAGAGCCTTGAAGCGCTATTTAAGACTGCTTGGAATAGTAAGGAGTACCAGGACTATATGAAGAAAACGGGATCTAATGCCATATGGATGGGTACCCAAGAATACATTTCCCATCTGACTTCAGAGTACGATAAGTATCATTCGCTGCTTAAGGAAACCGGATTGGCCAAGGAATAAAAAAGCAAGGCACCCGGCGGGATACCACCGGGTGCCTTGCTTAGAAGCTTTTAGGGAGAGACGGACATGAAAACGGTGCTTGTAACAGGTAAAATTGCGGAGGCTGGGCTGAGGAGCTTGAAAGAATTTGCCGAAGTTAAAGTTCTCGAACATCCTACCCATGAACTAATTGGGGAGTGCATTGCAGGTACCGATGCGGTACTACACAAGATAGGTAAACTAACAGAGAATGTTCTTAAGAAGGGTGAAAAGCTCAAGATAATAGCCAGGCACGGTGTCGGTCTTGATGATATTGATGTATCCTATGTGAAACAAAACAACATATGGTTAACGACAACGGTTGATGCCAACACGAACGCAGTAGCCGAGTACACTATTGGGCTTATTATAGCTGTAGCTAGAAACATTGTTACTGCTCATCTTGACCTTTCTTTGCGGAAGAAGTGGGACCGGGAGAGTTTGATGGGAGAAGAGTTATGGGGCAAAACGTTGGGGTTAATAGGCTACGGTAGAATAGGGGAAAGAGTGGCTGAACTGGCGCGAGGTTTTGGGATGCGAGTTGTGGCGCATGATCCCTACAGGAGGAAGAGCGAAGTAAGGGCAGTTGAGTTCTTAAGTTTAACAGATACAGTCCGTGAGGCTGACTTTCTATCGATTCATTGTCCGCTTACGGAGGAGACGAGGGGTTTGATTAACAGGGAAGTGCTATCATTTATGAAGCCCACAGCATTCCTGATAAATACAGCGCGCGGAGGCGTCGTAGAAGAAGAGGCTCTCATAGAAGTAGTGGAGAAGCACAGAATACGGGGAGCCGCCCTAGATGTTTACTCCATAGAACCGGTCGATATGCGTAGTCGACTGCTAGAATTGGAAAACGTGATAACTACACCACATATCGCCGCAATGACCAAACAAGCTCAAGAAAAGATGGCGATAATGGCCGCAGAAGAAATAAAACGGGTATTAGTAGAAGGGAAAAAGCCACTTTTTCCGGTTTTGTAGAAAGTGGGGGATATGTCATTATGGGTAAGCACATAACTATCAAGTTTGATACGCTTCACCAATTTTGTGTTGAGGCTGTTAGAGCCGTAGGAGCTAGAGAGGAGATAGCGCGAATTGTCACAGACGTGCTGCTGGAAGCCGATTTAAGAGGAATAAACTCTCATGGCATATCGCGCCTGCCCGTCTACATCAAGCGTATTAAACTTGGGTTGATGGATGCTGATGCCATGCCAAGCATAGTAAGGGAAAATCTTTGTACCGCGCTCCTTGATGGAAATAATGGGTTTGGCCAAGTAGGGGCGTTTAAAGGAATGGAGTTGTGTATAAAAAAAGCAAAGGAAACTGGGGTTGGTATAGTAGGAGTACGTAATACTAATCATATAGGCATGGCCGGTTATTATGCTATAATGGCCATGAGGGAAAAAATGATAGGAATGGTACTCGCCAATGCTTCTGCACATATGCCGGCGTGGGGTGGACTAAAGGCATGTTTGGGGACAAATCCCATAGCCATCGCTATTCCTGGGGGAAAGCAGCCTTCGGTGGTACTTGATATGGCGACAAGTGCCGCTGCACGAGGTAAGATTATCATGGCCGCACGGCGTGGTGAACGTATACCCCTTGGCTGGGCGATTGATAAAGAAGGCAATCCTACACAGGATGCCAACAAGGCGCTAGAGGGGTTTATATTGCCGCTTGGGGGACCAAAAGGTTATGGGTTATCTCTGGTAATTGACATTCTTGCCGGCGTCCTGACGGGGGCTTTATTTGGTAGCAATATTCCGTCCATGATTAGCGATTGGACACGACCACTGAATTGTGGTGTATGGCTGCTCGCCTTTAGGATAGATAACTTTATGAATGTTGAAGAATTTACAGGACGCTTTGATGCCTTAATAGCAGATATTAAGGATTCGCCGCTTGCACCAGGTTTCGAGAAGATATACGTTCCTGGTGAAATGGAAATGGAGACTCGAGAAGAACGCTTGCGCTCCGGGATTCCACTTGATGAAGAAGTTGTGGAGGAGCTTAAGATAGTCTCGGAAGTTACGAAAGTACCTCTTAACGTGGGGTAAATTATTTGTGTACTCACTAAATCTTGACACGGGCATAGAGCCCAGGTTTTCTTGACAAATGACTGTTCCATGTCATGATAGAACTAAAAAAATATAGCTGATTGGTGAGGAAAGGCGCTCCCGCAGCGTATGGGCAAGGAAGTCCCTGTATTGCTGGCATTTTATCCGCTGGCAGCAGGGGCTCTATTTTTTTAAAACTTGATTTTGAGGCCTTGCGCTCTCCTGGTCCCCTCGTTCTTGGTCTGGCTGGCGTAAAAGGTATAGCGGTTACGCGCGTGAGATTCGCCAGCAAAGGACAGCAGTAAATTCTTTTCGGTCCGGGAACCTTTAAACAGTACCCATTAAGTTAACCTCTTCAATTATGTTGGTTTAGTTAATTTTACCCTACGAGATTGATTCGCCATTATTGGGATTTTTCCCTTATAGGTCTGCTTACGGCAGGTGTTAAGTTTTACTGAACGGGGATTACCCCCCTTTTTCTCCGCTTTTTCGCCGCTTCTACTCCGCTTTTGTGACCAATTTCACAATGAAGTATAATTTAATTTAGTTGACTTCCCAGATAGGAAATGCTACGTTTAACCTTTGGGTTTAAGAGGAGTTTGAGAGGAGTCTGGGAAAAAGTGTCGAATGCAATTATAAAGGCAGGGGTCGTGCTGAAAGGGAGTGGTCGTTTGCTGGCGAGGAAGTTTCAGTATCGCTTAGTGAAATTAGGTGCCCGACCCTACCGGAGTTTTCCTTTGAAACGTAAATCCTATCAGTACAAAAATTTGAGATTCCAGTCTTATTCTCTAAAAAGCCTTGTGTGGCGTGAATATCACTTATTGGACAGGGAGGAGGAGCCTTATGCAGGAGGAAGTATTGCGGACAGCAATTTTGCGTTCCCAGGCCTTGAGCCAGATACTGGAGAGGGATATCAATGCTCTTTTGAACTTGAAGCCGACAAATTTGCTTCAGAAGGAAGAGATGGTGACACTGGTAGAGCAAGCAAAAGACGAAAAGTCCGGTCTGGAGATCAAAGCGATAAATGAAAACTGGAAGGTATGGGGCCAGGCATATTCCAAGGTATTACAGAAGTTCCAGCAGATGCAGGATAAGTACGGAGAGAAAGAAATAGGCGAGCTATTCGAGGAAGTGCACAACAAAATGGTCGCTGAGGGAAAATCGTCAAGTGGAGAACAGGCCTCCGGGAGCACCTCGGTATAAGTAGATTTTTTCTGGGAGTTGAACCCATTAGCTTTATACATCGTTTTATGGACGAAGAAGTCAGGCGTTTTGCGTGGGGTCACCGGTTGCTCAGGCATGACTACGAGACGGCTAGGACCTTTTCGCAGCTTTACCGCAGAGAAGGCCTGGAAGAGCAGGCACTGCTGGAAGTCGCCTTACACATAGCGGCGGACTACTGGATAATTTCCCAGGAAGACTACGAGATTATGAAGTCTCTATACCCGGGCAAGCCTCGGAGAAGGCGTAACTAAATGAGTGCAGGGGTGGAGGACCACCCCTGCTTTTTTAAGCTTCGCGGCTACCCCTTTCAATTTCTAACCCTCAAGCAGCATTGAACTCGGCCGCGTACTTCAGGATACGGGCAAGTATCTCTTCCCGTTTGGCATTAATGGCGTCAAAATTCATGGCCGGGATATAAAAGCTCTCCATGTAGTCGTGGGTAAGGTTGGCTTTTTTATTTCTTCGTTCAGGGCTGCTAACCGCTGCTCCAGGAACTCCAGGTGCTCCATTTGTTGCTTTAATATAAGCCGGGTGGGTTCTCCTGTCTACCCTTGCAGGGCTTTCTCTAATTCTGGTATCTTATTGCGCAATCTTCCTTTGGCCATCTGAGCCAGTTCTGCCGGGTCTTCGTTCCCATTAATTATCGCTTTTATTATTTGCTGTCCTGGGGTGCCCATGATATCCGTGGCTACGGAACTTAATTTGATATTGATGTTTTCCAATTGCTTTTGAATCCTTTGAACCTCTCGCCGGTGTTCGGCTTGGAGGCCTTCCCGGTACCTGGTTAACTCCCTTAAGCGTTCAGGGTTGATCATTAACAACACTGGTATGTGGCTTTTCAGTATGTTGTATAGGGGCTTCCAGTATACTGCCGTGCTTTCCATGGCTACCGCCGTACCCCGTTTTTTAAAAGCCATTCTCGCAATGTTATTAAGTCTTCCGTCATGGTGCCAAGGCTCTTATTTCTTGTTGTGTCTTTTTTTCTCCCGGCGTGATCAGGCACGCTACTATTGTTTTTGCCGACACCCAGCCCACAACAGCGCTCATACACTACTTCCATCGCGCTTTCCTTCTTAACTCCCTTGCCCTGGTTCCTTTTGATTTTTTAAAATTACTGCCATAAGACACCTTATTGTTTAAGAATCTCCTCCTCGTGCTGGGCCTTTTTAGCCTGCTTTACAGTTTGTGGTGCCTGCAGGCGTCTGGATCAGACTACAATACGGGCACCCACCCAAGAAAAATCCGACCCGTTTCATGGCCGTGGTTTTATATTATCTTAACTCCTTTCATGGTTCGTGGAGGGGGCGCCAGCCCCCACACGCGTGACTACCATGAACAACATTGATACCTTCGCGTATAATATAGGGACAAGGAGATGCCAGCGAGTTCCTGGAGAAAGTCCTTGCCTTTGCTAGGTGGAAGGAGAACAAGTGCGTGAGGCGTTAGTTTGTCCCTGCGAATCCCTATGCTATTAACTCCAGGGGAGTTTCATAGAGTATTCGGGCAGAATTGTGCGAGAAACCCAGAAATTTATGCTTGGTGTCTAACATTACGGGAATCAGCCCCATTGACAATCAACCTAACATTGTGTATGATATATCCAGCACGCAGACAACTGGTGAAGAGATAGAGAGGAATATTCAAAGGCAAAGGCGCCTGTTGGAGAGGAGGTTCTCTCCAAGAGGCGTTTTGTTGTTTCAGCTTTATTGGCTATCGAAATCTATGGTCCGACGCCGGACGAAAGGTAAGGGCGCCTGGGGTGAAAGTACTTGACCGAGGTGCCCTTTCTTATTTGCAAAGTATAGAAACAACGTCCCGGGACGAATAGGCGCCGTTCGAAACGGGGCGATGAGTATAGATTTTGAGCAATTGCACTTTCTCAAAAAGACTATAAACAAAGACTATAAACATCTTTCAATACAGATTTTGAAGGAGGGATTAAATTTGTTAAGGTATAGCAATAACAAATTGAAATTTAAGACCTTGGCAATGCTTTTTGTCTTAACTATTATCTTGACTTCAATCTTATCAGGATGCGGGGCTACAAATAAACGGGAAAAAACTGGCGAGTTAAGTGATGCAACTACAATCAAAGTAGGTATTTTGCATTCGTTGAGTGGAACCATGTCCATTAGTGAAACATCTTTGCGTGACGCTGAGCTAATGGCTATTGACGAGATCAACGCAGCCGGTGGTGTATTGGGTCGTAAAATTGAACCCATAGTAGAAGACGGGGCCTCCGACTGGCCTACCTTTGCTGAAAAAGCGAAAAAGTTACTTGAACGGGATAAAGTAGCTACAATCTTTGGATGTTGGACATCAGCAAGCCGTAAAGCTGTACTCCCTGTAGTAGAGAAGTATAATGGCCTGCTATGGTACCCAGTACAGTATGAGGGACTAGAATCCTCACGTAATATTTTCTATACAGGTGCGGCCCCCAACCAGCAGATTGTTCCTGCTGTAGAGTGGCTACTTAAGCAGGGTAAGAAGCGGTTCTTCTTATTGGGATCGGATTATGTCTTCCCACGAACGGCTCATAAGATTATCAAGGCCCAACTTCAGGCCGAGGGAGGTACTGTAGTTGGAGAAGAATATACCCCATTAGGACATACTGACTATAGCACCATAATTAATAAGATTAAGGCTGCAAAACCGGATGTAATCTTCAATACTTTAAACGGAGATAGCAATGTAGCTTTCTTTAAGCAACTCCAGGCTGCTGGTATTACGGCAAATGATATCCCCACCATGTCAGTAAGTATTGCTGAAGAAGAGATACGAGGTATTGGCGCAGAATACATGAAAGGGCATTATGCCGTATGGAACTACTTCCAATCTACAGATACACCGGAGAATAAGGAATTCGTGAAAAAGTATAAGGCTCGCTACGGGCAAGAGCGGGTTACCGACGATCCCATTGAGGCGGCCTACTTCCAGGTTTACTTGTGGGCCAAGGCAGTAGAAAAAGCAGGTTCCACTGATGTAGACAGAGTTCGTGAAGCGGCTAGGGGGCTTGAATTTAAGGCTCCAGAGGGATTGGTACGGATTGATGAAGAGAATCAGCACACATGGAAAACAGTCCGGATTGGTCAAATTACCGAGAACGGTCAATTTAAGGAGTTGTGGAGTTCAGGTGAGCCTGTGAGGCCCGACCCCTATTTGGAGGGATATTCGTGGGCGAAAGGACTAGTACAGGGTAAGTAATTCAAAGTATCCTTAAGCAGCCAGTAGATAAGTCAGCTACTGGCTGCTTAAGTAAATAATTTTAGCGATCGTTTGTACTGGCGGAAGTTGTTTACAGGGAAAGGAGTAAAAAGCGTGGACGTTTGGTTATTACAGATTTTTAACAGCCTTAGTGTGAGTTCTATCTTATTGCTCATTGCTTTGGGTCTCGCTATTACTTTCGGGCTGATGAATGTCATCAACATGGCCCACGGTGAACTAATCATGATTGGTGCTTACGTGACGTATGTGGTACAAATAATCTTTGCCAAGTATGCTGTGAATAACCTTGATCTTTATTACTTGGTAGCTATTCCTCTCTCATTCTTGATAGCTGCATTTGTTGGCTTCTTGTTGGAACGGGGTTTAATTCGCTTTTTATACGGACGACCCCTGGATACTCTGCTGGCTACCTGGGGTGTTAGCCTCATTCTTCAACAAATAGCCCGTGATATTTTTGGAGCCCCGAACGTCGAAGTAAGCACGCCGCATTGGCTAAAGGGTGGTCTTGAACTTTTAGATGGCCTGCAACTTCCTTATAACCGAATATTTATTATCGTGCTTGCTACAGTGTGCCTAATAGGTATCTATTTTTATATGTATCGCACGGCCAGCGGTTGTAAGATGCGGGCAGTGATGCAGAACCGCGCTATGGCCGCTTGTTTGGGGATCCCAACAAGGAAAGTCGATGCCTATACATTCGCGATAGGTTCTGGGCTGGCGGGGGTTGCTGGTTGCGCTTTGTGCCTTTTGGGGCCAATCGGCCCTTCTATAGGTACTTATTATATTGTCGATGCGTTTATGGTAGTAGTGCTAGGAGGCGTTGGCAAGCTAATTGGTACTGTTGCCGCAGCTATAGTTATTGGCGTATTAAATACTACGTTTGAATTTGGAAGCACAGCTACCATGGGCAAGGTACTTGCACTCTTAATGGTAATGGCTTTCTTGCAATGGAGGCCTTCAGGGTTAGTATCTTTAAAGGTTCGTACCCTTGATTAAGTGGGGGAGGAAGAAACATGATAACAAGCATTAAGAAAGTGCAATTAGATAGAGAATGGCTCTTCTTCGGATTAATTGGAGCTGTCTTGTTCTTAGCTCCAATTCTTCTATCCGAGTTTCGCCTAAACTTGCTGGCAAAGTTTTTAACCTATGCAATCATTGCGCTCGGCATAGACTTGCTTTGGGGGTATTGTGGATTGTTAAGTTTAGGACAGGGCGTATTTTTCGGGCTCGGGGCCTATTCTATGGCTATGTATCTAAAGCTGGAGGCTACCGGGGATGGGCTGCCAGATTTTATGGTCTGGAGCGGGTTGACGGAACTTCCCTTTTTCTGGAAGCCCTTTAACAATTTCTGGTTTGCACTAGGAGCGGCGATTATAATTCCTGCTATGGTTGCAGCATTAATGGGGTTTGTTGTATTTCGAAGCCGGATCCGCGGCGTATATTTCTCCATACTTACACAGGCTCTTGCCCTTATAGTTACAATTCTGTTAGTGGGCCAGCAACCATATACAGGTGGAACAAATGGTATTACTAACTTTTTAACTCTCCTTGGTTTTTCCTTGGCAGATAGTTCTACCCAGACCATACTTTATTTTGTCACAGTAATTTGCCTTGGCTGTATTTACCTGTTATGCCGGTGGTTAACCAGTTCAAGATTTGGCAAGATATTGATTGCCATTAGAGACGCGGAGAACCGTATTAGATTTTGTGGTTATGACCCGGTAAAGTTTAAGGTTTTTATCTTCGCCCTTTCTGCATCTTTGGCTGGGTTGGCAGGAGCACTTTTTGTACCTCAAGTTGGTATTATATCTCCGGCCATGATAGGTGTAGTGCCTTCCATTGAGATGGTGATATGGGTAGCTGTAGGTGGTAGAGGAACCTTGTACGGAGCTGTCCTTGGAGCCTTGTTAGTTAATGGTGCTAAGAGTTACTTAAGTGAGTCCTTCCCAGATGCATGGCTTTATTTACTGGGATTGCTGTTTATAGCCGTTGTCTTATTAGTTCCGGATGGGATAGTAGGTTTCTTTACGAGATGGCATAAGGGTCGGACAGTAAAACAGTATTCTCCTTCGGGAGTTGGGATACAAGTGCGAAGCCATCCTCAATTGTCTAGGAAATGAGGTGAATGTCTATGGCTGGAACAGTCATATATGTGGAAGACCTCACTGTGACTTTCAATGGGTTCAAGGCCATTGATAAAATGAACTTTTGTATGAATTATGGCGAGCTTCGGTTCTTGATTGGACCGAATGGGGCTGGCAAAACAACGCTCCTGGACGTTCTAAGTGGAAGGTTAAAGCCAACAAGCGGACGCGTCATTTTTAAAGAGGATATTGATATAGTAAAAAAGCAGGAGCACGAATTGGTTCTACTTGGCATTGGTAGGAAGTTTCAAACGCCATCAGTTTTTACAGATCTGACAGTTTTTGAAAACCTGGACCTGGCCTTACGCCGGAAAAAAGGAATTTTACCCGCTTTATTCCATAAGAGTACTGAAGCAGAAGAGGAAAAGATAATGTCAACCTTGGAAAGTGTGGGATTGGTTGAAAAGATGCACTTAAAAGCTGGTTTATTATCCCATGGTGAAAAACAACGTCTTGAAATTGGCATGCTGTTGGTTCAAGAGCCAGAATTATTACTGCTCGACGAGCCCGTAGCAGGATTAACGAAGGATGAAAGGCAAAAGATGGGTGAACTTCTTCAGAATATATCTAGGAAGTGTTCCATTTTGGTAGTCGAACACGATATGGGATTCGTAAGGCAGTTTGCGCGACGTATTACTGTAATGCACGAAGGCAAAGTACTAAGCGAGGGGAATATCACCAAGGTACAAAGTGACCCGAAGGTAGTTGAAGTATATTTGGGACGGGGTGGTAATAAGCCATGTTAGATGTGGAGCAATTAACAGTTTCATATGGGGAAAGTATCGTTTTAAATGATATCCACCTGCAGGTTCCAGACGGCGCCATCGTTGCTATCATAGGGCGTAATGGTGTGGGTAAGACTACTCTGCTAAAAAGTATTATGGGGTTGCTTGATATTAAAGAAGGCAGAATTATTCTGGCCGGGGAAGATATTACTACTTACTCGACGGATGAAAGAGCCAGGCGTGGTATAGGTTATGTTCCGCAGGGGAGAGATATTTTCCCCTACCTAACGGTTTACGAAAACCTTGTAGTTGGCCTCGATAAGCGGCAGAGTTTTATGTTAGAAGAAGTTTTAAATTTTTTCCCGATGTTAAAAGGATTATTATCTCGCATGGGTGGAAATCTTAGTGGCGGTCAACAGCAACAACTGGCTATTGCTAGAGCATTGGTTAGAGAGCCGAGGCTCTTGCTTTTAGATGAACCTACAGAAGGTATCCAACCGTCTGTGGTAATAGAAATTGAAAGGGTAATTAAATCGATCAACAGAGAAAAAGGAGTATCCGTTCTACTGGTGGAGCAATATTTAGATTTCGCCCTAACAGTCGCAGATTATATATACGTTATGGAGAAGGGACAAATTGTTTTGCAGGGGCCAACAAGAGAGATAAGATCCGAAAGTCTAAAGGAGTACTTGGTAATCTAGGTATTTTGCCAAATTAAGCAAAAGGGGGGAATCTTAAATGCATTTAACGCCGCGAGAGCAGGAAAAGCTACTTATCTTCCTGGCGGGAGAGCTGGCCAGAAAACGGAAGGACCGTGGTTTGAAACTCAATTATCCCGAGGCCGTTGCTCTCATTAGCGCAGAAATTTTGGAGGGGGCTAGGGAGGGGAAAACAGTGGCTGAGTTAATGCGGCTTGGTGCTCAGGTACTTAAAAAGGAGGATGTTTTGCCAGGGGTAGCAGAGATGATTGAAGAGGTTCAAATAGAAGCGACATTTCCAGACGGCACTAAGCTGGTCACTGTCCACAATCCTATAAGGTAAAAACCGAGTATGAAACCAAGGTAGGGATCAAAAAGGTAGGGATCAATATGAAGCCAGGCGAGTATGTTCTCTCGGATACACCTATTATTTGCAATAACGGGCGCTATACAGTGACTATTACGGTAGCTAATACCGGTGATCGACCGGTACAGGTCGGCTCTCATTTCCATTTTTTTGAAGTAAACCGGGCATTGAGATTTGACCGGGGTAAGGCCTTTGGGATGAGACTAAACATACCGGCAGGTACAGCAGTACGCTTCGAGCCGGGGGAGGAGAAAGAGGTTACCCTAGTGGCTATAGGGGGCCTCAGGACTATTTACGGATTGAACAGGCTAACCGAGGGAACGGTTGACCAGGAAAGGCGTAAAATTCAGTGCTTAAGAAAGGCCGAGCAGTTGGGCTACTGTAGGGAGGTTAAGGAAAATGGCACTGAGGTTGAGTAGAAGGGAATACGTCGACATGTTCGGCCCAACCGTTGGTGATAAAGTCCGGCTGGCTGATACAGAATTGTTTATTGAAGTTGAAAAAGATCTCACCGTGTATGGAGATGAATGTAAATTCGGTGGTGGAAAAGTAATTCGCGACGGTATGGGGCAGTCAGCAAGGTTGACGAGAGCTGCTGGTGCGTTAGATCTGGTTATTACAAATGCTTTGATCGTTGACTACTGGGGTATTATCAAGGCAGATATTGGTATTAGGGACGGTTTAATTGTGGGTATCGGGAAAGCCGGTAATCCCGATCTTATGGAAGGGGTCGATCCTAATTTAGTCATCGGAGCCAGTACTGAAGTTATCGCTGGGGAAGGTTTAATTGTTACGCCTGGCGGAGTCGATACCCATATTCACTTTATTTGTCCACAACAGGTAGAGGCTGCGCTTTTTGCTGGAATAACAACGATGATCGGTGGGGGGACAGGTCCAGCTACCGGTACCAACGCTACCACCTGTACTCCTGGTCCATGGAATTTACATCGCATGCTGGAGGCGGCGGAGGCATATCCAGTAAACATAGGTTTTCTAGGAAAGGGAAACGCTTCTTTCCCAGAGCCGTTAGTAGAACAGGTAAAGGCAGGTGCTATAGGGTTTAAACTTCACGAGGACTGGGGTACGACACCAGCCGCAATTGATTGTTGTCTAAAGGTAGCTGACGAATATGATGTGCAGGTGGCCATCCACACCGATACGTTGAATGAGGCTGGGTTTGTAGAAGATACCATTGCGGCCATTAACGGTCGTACTATTCACACCTACCATACTGAAGGAGCGGGCGGGGGGCACGCGCCGGACATTATTAAAATTGCCTCCTATCCAAATGTGCTTCCTTCTTCAACTAATCCTACGATGCCATATACGATTAACACTATGGAAGAGCACCTAGATATGCTAATGGTGTGCCATCATCTGGATAGCAAAGTGCCTGAGGATGTAGCATTTGCTGAGTCGCGGATCCGGCCCGAGACGATTGCTGCAGAAGATGTATTGCATGATATGGGCGTCCTTAGTATGATGAGTTCTGATTCACAAGCCATGGGTAGAGTCGGGGAAGTAATAATACGAACCTGGCAAACAGCAGACAAGATGAAGAAACAACGAGGGCGTTTACCGCAAGAAGTGGGCGATAATGACAACTTTCGGGTAAAGCGCTATTTAGCCAAATATACTGTCAACCCAGCTTTGACTCATGGTATTGCCAAATATGTAGGCTCGATAGAGGTGGGTAAGTTAGCGGATTTGGTATTATGGAAGCCCAAGTTTTTTGGGGTCAAACCAGAGTTGGTGATTAAAGGAGGGATGATTGTCATGGCACAAATGGGAGATGCCAACGCGTCAATCCCCACCCCACAGCCTGTTTTAGGCAGGTTAATGTTTGGTGGATACGGACGGGCAAAGTACAGCACTTGCTTAACCTTTGTTTCGAAATATGCTTTTGAAAGTGGTATTACGGAGAAGCTTCAGCTTCAAAAGAAAGTCGTACCAGTAGGAAACTGCCGCACCCTGACAAAGAAGCAGATGGTTCATAATGATGCTACACCGGTGATTGAAGTAGATCCCGAAACGTATGAAGTAAGGGTAAATGGCGAATTAATCACTTGCGAGCCTGCAAGGGAATTGCCGCTGGCTCAACGATACTTCTTGTTTTAGTGGATTTGCGGGGTGGCGGTGCGTGATTATTAACAAGATAGTGGGTAATATAAGAGACTTTCCTTACGACCATCGTCGAGTCGAGAGACTTTCTTTAAGTTGGGACGAACTCGGGAAAAGAATAATCCGAAAAACAACGAATGCAGGTACGGATATAGCTTTGATACTGGCTGAGACAGGGAGATTGCATGATGGTGATATTATTTACGCTGACGAGGAAAAACTTATTCTCGTAGAATTAAGGCCTCTTGACGCCATTGTAGTTAGGCCGAAGGATCTTTTTGAAATGGGACGTCTCTGTTATCTCCTTGGAAACCGCCATTTACCTATCTTCATCGAAGATAAAGATGTTATCACTCCCTATGATCCTGTAACATGGGATTTCTTGTGCCGGAGTGGATTCGATATGGAGAGATGCGAACGGAGGGTGTCACATGCTTGCTGGCTATCAAGGCACCATCACTGATTCGGCATTTCTCTGCGCTTTACAAGTAGCAGACTCCCTTTTTCCTATTGGAAGCTTTAGCCACTCTTACGGTTTGGAGACTTATGTGCAGGAGGGTGTAATTACTTCTGCATCAACCTTAAGAGAATTTATGTCGACATACCTACATTATGTATTGGCCCATACAGATTGCCTGGCAGTTTATTTAACCCACAAGTATGCTATTGTCCGTGACTTTGATTTAATAGTTCGTCTAGACCAGCTTATGAGCGCTTTGAAGAGCAGTTATGAAGTTAGAGAGGCCAGTACCAGGATAGGCAGGGCGATGTTAAATATTGCTCAGCAACTTTGGGTTTCTCCTTTGCTAGAAAAGTATTCTGTGGAAGCAAGTAGGGGTGTTGCGCACTGTAACCATGCTGTCGTCTTCGGTCTGATCATGCAGATCATTGGATTGCCCCCTCTGCAGGCCAACCTGGTTTTTCTGTACAATACTGCCGCTAGCATGGTCAATGCAGCCATCAAGCTAGTTCCGCTTGGACAGAGGGAGGGCCAGAGCGTTCTTTTTTCTCTTCACCCATTAATTATTGAAACCGCGAAGAAGGTGCTTGAGCTTGAAGAAAGGGACTTAGGAGCGTTTGCGCCGGCTCTTGAGATAAGGTGCATGGCACACGAAAGACTTTATACACGGTTATTTATGTCATAAAAAAGTAGTATCGGGGGTAGTAATATGAAACCAGTTAGAATAGGAATAGGGGGGCCTGTGGGCTCCGGCAAAACCCTTTTAATTGAAAAAATTACACGTAAATTGGTAAATGATTACAGTATGGCGGTGGTAACTAATGATATTTACACCAAAGAAGATGCCGAGTTCTTAATCAGAAATGGCGTTCTGCCACCAGACCGTGTTGTCGGAGTAGAAACGGGAGGATGTCCACATACAGCGATTCGTGAGGATGCTTCAATGAATTTGGAAGCTATTGATACATTAGTAAAAAAGTTCCCAGACCTTGATCTGATTTTCGTAGAAAGCGGTGGTGATAACCTGGCTGCTTCCTTTAGTCCCGAACTTGTTGATTTCACCATTTATGTGATCGATGTGGCGGCTGGAGATAAAATTCCCCGGAAAGGAGGGCCGGGGATAACCAGGTCAGATTTGCTGGTGATTAATAAGATCGATCTGGCCCCCTTTGTTGGGGCTAGCCTGGAAGTAATGGAACGGGACGCGCGTAAGATGAGGGGAGACCGGCCTTTTGTTTTTACAAATTTAATTAATGAGACCGGATTGGAGAAGGTTATTGCCTGGATAAGAAAGAATGCTCTTCTTGAGGACCTACGATGAGTAAGGAGATGCTTACCCCCCTTTCAAGCGCATTGCGCATAGGGAAACAAGGACACCTTTATATCAAGTTATCTCATAAGGAGGGCTTCACGTATATTGCTGATAGCTATTGCGTGGCACCCCTAAAAATTGCCAAGCCCTTTTATTTGGATTCCACTGGGGAGATATTTATTTATGTCATGAACCCGACCGGTGGGATGGTACAGGGAGATCGCTATCGTATGGATGTTCTCTTGGAGCCAGGTGCGCAAGCATTTCTCACTTCCCAGGCTGCTACAAAAATATATCGTATGGAATATGATTATGCTGCTGTAACTGAATGCTTTAAGGTTAGCGAAGGTGCTTTATTAGAATATTTTCCCGATCCGGTTATACCGTTTGCGGGATCTTGTTTTGTTGGCGAAACTGAAATAATACTTGAGAGAGGCGGTAGCGCTCTTATTGGTGAAATATTGTTTCCAGGGCGGCTAAAGAGAGGAGAGATATTCCAATATGATTTTTATAGCAGGAGAACAAAGGTTTTTTACCAAGGGGAGCTAGTTTATTATGATTTTCTTGACTTAAGGCCGAGGGATAAAAAAGTTGATGTATTAGGCATATTTGAAGGTTACACCTATTATGGACAGCTTACCATTTTTTCAAGTGGGGTAACCAGGGAACTCAGCGATCTTTTGCATTTTACCTTACAGGATACTTCGGGATTAACGGGTAGTGCCTCTTTGACCCAGAAGGACGGCATTATTGTTCGCATTCTTGGCTCAAATAGTATTATGCTGGCCAGTGCTTTGACCAAGTGCTGGGATATAGCGCGGAAATTTCTGTTAGGCCGACCCGCTCTCAAAATAAGGAAGTATTAAGATGAACGTTGTTCCGTTCGTCGTAGATTTTCCTGGTCGCCGTTTTCTGGATTTTTAAGCGGTTTTTACGGTGAAGGATGGTGGTGGTGTGGGGGACGGGGGTTAGCCGCCCCCGTTGACCCGATTGCCAAGACAAGAACAAACGTTTATGGTGGTGCAATCCCCAAAGCTCCCTTTCCAAAGTGCGGGGCAAAGAAAGAACAAGCACGGTGTTCTTTAGTTTTTTGTCGAAAAGTCCAGATCTCTGTAAAGAAAGAATGGACAGAAGAACAAGAATAGCTAGGAAAAAATAGGCAGAAAAAAACCCAAAAAAAGCCTGCCGGGTCTGGCAGGTTGAAAACCCGGCAGGCGTGCAAAGGAGAAATGAAATTATATTAAAGGGCAGACTCGCCAACTTCTCCGGTACGAATCCGGATTACGTCAGCAACGGGGTACACAAAGATTTTGCCATCTCCGATCTCACCGGTCCGGGCCACCTCGCTTACGGCCGCGATCACCTTTTCGCGGTCGTGATCCCGGATTAAAACCTCTAGTTTTATTTTGGGAAGAAACGGGATCTCGTAAATCCGCCCTCGGAATTGTTCCGTGAGCCCTTTCTGGTGCCCTCGGCCCTCGACTGTGTAGACGGTCACTGCGGGGTAGCCTACTCTGTCAAGAGCTTCTATGATTTCGGCGAGTTTTTCTTCCCATGCGATGATCTCTAACTTATACAAGGTACTCCCTCCTTTCTGGTAGTAGTTCTTACCCCCTGTCCTATCATCCTTACGGGCTCCTTGCCGTAGGGAGTAGGTGGAAAGTCTAAAGGATACCTATTAACCCGTCAGCAGGGTCCGGTGGCGGGTAAAGTCGGGATAGGCCGGGGTACCATGCTCCACAATATCCAATCCTTGCAATTCCTCCTCCGGAGAAACCCGGATTCCAAAGATTAGGTCCATTACTTTAAACAGGATGTAACCCAAGCCGAACGCCCAGGTTGCAACGGTTACTACACCGATAAGCTGGGCCAGCAACTGGCCGAACCCTCCTCCGTAGAACAAACCCGTGACATACGGAGCTTCCAGGGTGTAGAGGCCATATGTGCCGTCTGCAAAAAGACCAACACTTAAAAGGCCCCAAATGCCATTGAGGCCGTGGACGCTAACCGCTCCCACAGGGTCGTCGACACCCCGCGCTTCCAGGAAATAGACTCCGGCGACGATAATGAGCCCGGCTACTGCTCCAATAACTACCGCGGCCCAGGCCTCTACCCAGGCGCAGGGTGCGGTAATGGCCACCAGGCCGCCTAAAGCGCCGTTTAGGGTCATGCCCAAGTCCCATTTTCGGGTCTTAAGGTACATGATTAAAAGAGTGGTCAAGGCACCTGCTGCTGCCGCAAGATTCGTATTCACAGCAATTACAGCGATGCGCAGGTGGTGGGCATTAAAGGTGCTTCCCGGGTTAAAACCGAACCAGCCGAACCAGAGGATAAAGGTACCAAGAGCTGCGAGAGCCATACTGTGGCCAGGGATGGCCCGGGGCTTTCCGTCCCGGCCGTACTTCCCAAAGCGGGGACCCAGGACCATTGCTCCAGCGAGTCCCACCATTCCTCCAACAGCGTGCACCACTCCTGAGCCTGCAAAATCTACGTGACCCACGCCAAAGGGGAGTTTAGACAGCCATCCGCCTCCCCATACCCAGTGGGCGTAAATGGGGTAGATAAAGAGGCTTACGAAGAAGGTATAGATCAGATAGGCAGGGAATTTGAGCCTTTCGGCTACCGCTCCGGATACAATGGTAGCCGCTGTCCCGCAGAATACCAACTGCCAGAAGAAATCCAGATAAACCCCTACATCATAAGCTTCGCCGCGGAGAAACCAGTTGCCTGAGCCGATAAATCCCCCTATATCCGTGCCCTTTAAGAAACCGTAACCCAAGGCGAAAAAGCAAAGAGAGGCCACGACAAAGTCGATGAGGTTTTTGCTGAGAAGGTTCGTAGCGTTCTTAGCCCGGCAGAAGCCTGCCTCTACCATGGCAAACCCTGCCTGCATGAAGAAGACCAGAAATCCGGAGACCAGCACCCATACGTAATCAACGGGAGCCGCCTCATTCTTCTGCAAGGTTTCTGCTCCAGTGGGGTCAGCAGCCAGGGCTGCGCCGCTGAGAAATAGTGCAAGAAGGCCAATGCTTAGAACCGCCGAAAGAAGCATAGATCTTTTACTCAACTACCTCACTCCCTTTTAAAAATTTTTTTCCTTGACTTCTTTAAAAATTAGCAACAGGCCTACCCTTACTTTATCACCCCCTTGCCTGAGCAATTTATAAACGTAAAAAGCCCTGACTTCAGGAACTGCGATGTTCCCAAAGCAAGGGCTTCTTTGCCAAACTGCTTCCGCAGCTTTGCGGCCCCAGGCTGGAATTTGTTTTACTAATTAGATTTCCCGAGCCGGAAAGGAAATAAAAAGGTCCCCGCTTATCTCACGGGGACTCCCTCATCCCGGTTGAGCGTCTGCGCTCCACTGCTTTTGTTTGTATTTTACACTAGTCTCCCAGCAAATGCAACCCTTTATCTGGTAGAGCATTTCGGTGCCAGCATGCGAGAAACGCAGGAATCTGGTCTAAATATTCCGATTCTGAGGGCTCAGCCCCGTTGACAATGGACCAGAGGGTTGCCTATCCTAAATATCAGAACGCAGGCAACGGCGCCTTTTGGTGGCAGGTGCTCACCAGAAGGCGCTTTGTCGTTATAGGCTCTATAGGTTCATGAAACAGTTGTCCGACGCCGGACGAAAGGTAAGGGCGCCTAGAGGAAAGTGCTTCAATGCAGGCGCCCTTTCTTATTGCTCACTCCAAACCTCAATGCAACGGTGCTTGGAAGAGGGCAGTGTAGCTCCAGGAAAGCACCTTTTTATGTATAAACAGCATTTGTTGCTAAAAGCAAGAAATATGGGAGGGTTGGCTATGACCAGAAAAGTTGCTTTTTATGGAAAAGGTGGTATTGGTAAGTCCACCACCCAGCAAAATATCGCTGCCGCTCTAGCCTACTTCTACAGCAAAAAAGTTTTGATTCATGGTTGCGATCCAAAGGCAGATTGCACCCGGTTAATTCTTGGTGGCAAACCGCAGGAGACGGTGATGGATACTCTGCGGGAGTTCGGAGAAGATGCGGTGACCATCGACCGGGTAGTAAAGACCGGATTTTGCGGAATTAAGTGTGTCGAGTCCGGGGGGCCGGAACCAGGTGTTGGTTGTGCTGGCAGGGGTGTAATCACAGCCATCAGTTTGATGGAAGAGCTGGGTGCGTATACACCGGATCTGGATTTCATCTTTTTCGACGTACTGGGTGACGTTGTCTGCGGCGGTTTTGCTATGCCGGTGCGTGAAGGTAAGGCCCAGGAAATCTACATTGTGGCCTCGGGGGAAATGATGGCGCTTTATGCCGCCAATAACATCTGTCGCGGTATGGTCAAGTATGCCGAACAGAGCGGCGTCAGACTGGGGGGTATCATCTGCAACAGTCGTAACGTTGATGGGGAGAGGGAGTTGATGGAAGAGTTTTGTGCTAGAATTGGTACCCAGATGATTCACTTTATCCCGCGGGACAATATTGTCCAGAAAGCGGAATTTAACCGTCAGACGGTGACCCAGTTCGAACCAAATTGCAACCAGGCCTTGGAGTACAAAGAGCTGGCCAGGAAAATTATGGATAATGATATGTTCGTCATTCCACAACCGATGACCATGGACGAAATGGAGAACCTAGTGGTCAAATTCGGACTGCTGGACTAAAAACCGGAAGCCTCAAGAGAAGACGAAAATTCATATACCAGGAGGTAATAGATATGAAAATGATCCGGGCTATCATTCGTCCCGAAAAAAGCGAAGAAGTGGTAGATGCCCTGGCTGAAGCCGGATACGTGGCCCTGACCAAAATGGATGTGGTCGGGCGGGGCAAACAAAGGGGTATTCATGTAGGCAGCATATACTACGACGAGCTACCCAAGGTGATGATCATGCTGGTAGTGGAAGACAGCCAGGTGGAAGGAGTGGTAGGGATCATTACCAGGGCAGCCTATACTGGAAACTTCGGTGACGGGAAGATCTTTGTCACACCGGTGGAAGAAGCCTACACCGTGCGGACAGGTTCCGCTGGACTGTAGGGAAAGGGGGATCTCCTTGAAAGAAATAGTGGCCATCATCAGGCCAAATAGAATTAACGCTACCAAGAAAGCCCTTGAGGTGTTGGGTTTTCCGGGCATGACCGCTTGTAAAGTAGTCGGACGGGGTAAGCAAAAAGGGATTCTTGGGGAAGTAGCCTTCAACGTTAGCACCGAGCTGCAGAACCAGGAGGGCGGGATGAAATACGTGCCCAAAAGGATGATTTCCCTGGTGGTGGACGATCAAGACGTGTCCCTGGTTGTGGCGGCAATCATCAAAATCAACCGTACTGGTCAGATTGGTGACGGGCGCATCTTTGTATGTCCTGTTGAGGAAGTAGTACGTATACGTACAGGGGAAAAGGGAGAGGCGGCTATCTGATTGAGGGGGCACCTGGAATCCTACTTAAATGCCTAAGGAGGAAGATAACCATGCCTATGGTAAAAATGAAGTGCAACGAAAGGATTCCCGAGCGGGATAAGCATATTTACCGCACAGAAAAGGAGAAATCTATAATTCCGGCCTGTAATATTGCCACCCTTCCCGGGGATATGACCGAGCGCGGGTGAGCTTTTGCCGGTGCCCGCGGGGTCGTGGGCGGACCAATTTCCGACGTCATCCAACTGGTTCACGCGCCCGTAGGTTGTGCCTGGTACACGTGGGGTACGCGGCGCCACCTGTCCGATTTTTATCCCTGGGCCACGCCCACTCGCCTGACCAATGTTGCCTTCAACCGCCGGTACTGCGTGTGTACTGACATGCAGGAAAAAGACGTTGTCTTCGGAGGCATGAAAAAGCTGGAACGAGCCTGCCTGGAAGCCATCCGGCTGTTTCCCGAAGCAAAGGGTTTGATCATTTTTACCACGTGCACCACCGGCCTGATCGGCGATGACGTGCAGGCCATAGCCCGGCTGGTTGAGAAGAAAACCGGCAAGCTGATCTTCACTTCCGAGTCACCGGGTTGCTCCGGGGTGAGCCAGTCCAAGGGTCACCACGATTTTAACACCCAGTTCTACCGGCAGATACGGCAGTTAAGAGAGCGCCGGCCGGAGCTGAAAATGCCTGAAGAAGAGAAAACCCCCTATGACATCTGCCTGATTGGCGAGTACAACATGGACTGGGATTTAAAGATAGTCAGGCCGCTTTTTGAGAAAATGGGCGTGCGCGTTGCAGCCGTTTTTAGCGGCAACGAGCGCATCGAAAACCTGGTCAAGATGCCGGATGTGAAATTAAACGTGGTGCACTGCCAGCGTTCGGCCGAGTATATCGCTCACATGATGAAAGACGGGTTCAACATTCCATTTATTCGCGTCTCGCTCTTCGGGATTAAGCAGACTGCAGAAGCGTTGCGGAAAACTGCCGCCTTCTTTGGCCTGGAGGAGCGGGCTGAGAAGGTGATTGCCGAGGAAATGAAGCGAGTAGAAAAGAGCCTGGCTTTCTACCGGGAAAAGTTAAGGGGTAAGCGGGTGGCCATTTACGTCGGTGGACCCCGGGTATGGCACTGGATCAAGCTAATGGAGGAACTGGGGATGACCGTGATGGCCGTCGCCTGCACCTTTGCCCACGAAGACGACTATGAAAAGATCAACGCCCGGGCGCCAGAGGGAATGCTGGTTATTGATAACCCCAACGAGTTTGAGATCGAAGAGATGCTCAAGACCGAAAAGCCGGACCTGTTTTTAACCGGACTAAAAGAAAAGTATATCGCGCGCAAGATGGGTATTCCCACGGTAAACTCCCACTCCTACGAAAAAGGTCCTTATGCCGGCTTTGTCGGTATGGTTAATTTCGCCCGAGATATCTATCAGGCTCTTTATGCACCGGTTTGGAAATACCAGTGGGGCCTTGATGATGCTCCGGCAAAAGACGAGGAGGAAGGGTCATGCAACTAAAGGAAATTCCCGTTACGGGCATACCTTACGATCAGATAAAAATCGAAAAAGTCCCGGCCACGCCTGAGTATTGTGAGCGGCCCGCGGAGCTGATTCCCTCCGCGAACAGGGCGGTGGTGATCAATCCCAATCGCACCTGTATGCCCCTGGGAGCCATGTGGGCGGTGCTGGGAGTAAGGAAGGCGATCCCTTTTGTCCAGGGTGCCCAGGGCTGTACCACTTACGTGCGATATACCTTTTGCCGTATTTTTAAGGAGCCAGCGACCATCGCTACAGCCTCCTTCCATGAGGATGCGGCAGTTTTTGGCGGCCGGCGTAACTTAGTGGAGGGCATTCGCAACCTGGTAGTACGTTACTGGCCGGAGTTAATTGGGGTAGTGACCACCTGTTCCAGTGAGATTATCGGCGATGACATGGTCAGCTTCATTAAAATAGCCAGGGCCAATCTGCGTAAAGAGATCGGAGCTGAAAAAGCTGACCGGATCCCTATAGTGCTGATTAACACCCCCAGCTTTGCCGGTTCCCATGTGGAAGGTTATGACCGGGCCTCCCGTGCCTTTGTGGAGACTCTGGCTACCACTAAAGGAGAGCCCAACGGGAAGGTAAATATCATCCCGGGTCTATTTTACCCGGGCGATATCCGCGAAATCAAGCACCTGCTGCGCCACATGGGTATAGAGGCGATAGTCCTCTTTGATATTTCTGATACCCTGGACGCTCCGCTGGAGCCGCCAACGTCCGTACCCTACTATCCTCCTGGTGGCACTGCGGTTGGGGAAATCCAAGACATGGCCAACTCGCTGGCCACCTTTGCTCTGCAGCCCCATGCCGGCCAGGCTGGCGCCCGCTACCTGGAGCGCAAATACGGCGTGCGTGCCGTGGTTGGTCCACCACCGATTGGGGTACAGGGTACCGATGCCTTTTTAAAGGCGTTAAAGGAAATAACCGGAAAGCCTATCCCCCGGAGCCTCTTACAGGAAAGGGGACGGTTAGTTGATTCCCTGGCCGACACCCTGCACCACACCATGATGAAGAAGGTGGCTATCATGGGGGATCCTGATATAGTGCTCGGTGTTACCCGCTTCGTGCTGGAAATGGGGATGGAGCCGGTGGCCCTGGCCGGTGGTACGGCCAGCAAGACCTTCGTCCACAATGTGGAGGCCATCCTGGCCGAAGCGGGGTATGATCGCGAACCGCCGTTGATCATCAATGGCGGTGACCTATTTGAGTTTGAGGAGTACCTGAAAAAACAACCGCGCCTGGACCTGATTATCGGTAATTCCCGAGCGGTAGATATCTCCCGTGAGCTGCGGGTACCGCTGGTGCGGGTTGGTTTTCCTATCTACGACCGTTTTGGTTATCAAAAACGTCCCATTGTGGGTTACCGGGGTGGGGAAATGCTGCTTGCGGAAATTGTAAATAGCATGCTGGATTACCAGTACCCTGATGACCGTACCCAGCAGCTATAGATTTGGGTTTGGGGTTGGGACCGGCTGGGGGGAAACGGTTTTGCTCTCCCGGCGCTCGGCCGCCTCCGCTTCCGCAAATAAGATGCAAGGAGAGAATCGGCCGTGAAAATGCTCATTGAAATAATGCCCGAACGGGCCGGGCATCTGGAATTGACGAACCTGCCTGAATGTGAGCGGCGGACCCTTCCAGGGGTGATCTCCCAGCGGGCCTGCATGCTTTACGGGGCTCGCTGGATGCTGGCAGCTATCAGGGACGTGGTGCACCTCATCCACGGGCCGGTGGGTTGTGCTTACTACAGCGAGACGGTACGTAAAAAGAATTACGAGGTGTTTTCTACTGCCCTGGGAGAAAAGGAGATTGTCTTTGGTGCCGGGCAAAAACTGGAAGAGGCCATCAGGGAAGCAATAAGTTTGCGTCCCCGGTCTTCTGCTGTACTGGTTTACACTACCTGCGCGGTAGGTCTGATCGGTGAAGACGTAGAGGGAATCTGCAAACGGATGTCGGCCGCCCTGGGCCTGCCGGTGGTGCCGGTAAACTGCCCCGGCTTTGGGGGGGTGAGCCAGGGTAAGGGCCACGATGTCGCTGCGGCAGTGCTGCTTGAGCATTTCATCGGGAGTGGCTCAGCCGGGCCGCCCTTGGAAAATAGTGTAAACATACTTGGTGAGTTTGACGTTCAGGGCGATTTAAAAGAAATTGAGCAGCTATTGCAGCGTCTCGGTTTAAATATTATCTGTACCATCTCCGGCCGGGCAACGGTAAAAAATATGGCCCGGGCTCACCGGGCCACGCTCAATATCGTCCACTGCGGGCGTACCGGGAGATGGCTGGCCCAAAAGATGGAGGAGCGTTTCGGTATTCCCTGGCGAAAGGTTTCCTTTTTTGGTATAGCCGAAACCGCGGCGGCACTGCAGGCCATTGCTGCTTTCTTTAACCGTCCGGAGGAAGCAGCGTGGGTAGAAAGGGAGGCAGAAGCCGCCAGGCAGAAGGCGCTTCCTTACCTGAGACGCCTGGCAGGCAAACGGGTTGGCCTGTTTTTTGGCGCTTCACGTATGAGTTCTATGGCCAGGGCTTTTAAGGAATTGGGTATGGAGGTGGTTTTGTGCGGCTCCCAATTTGGCTGCGAGGAAGATTATACCGAGTCCCGGCGCTGCCTGGGCCGGGGAACCCCGATGATTGATGATGCTCACCAGCGGGAGCTGGAGGAATTTTTGCACCGGTATCGGCCGGATCTGCTGGTGGGAGGTACCAGGGAGAAATATATGGCCCATAAGATGGGAATACCCTTTCTGGTCTTTCCACAGGAAATAAGCCCTTATGCCGGCTTTAACGGTTTTGTTAACCTGGCTCGGGAAGTGGCGGCCCTGGTAGGAGCTCGGGTATGGAATTTGAGTAATAACGGGTTGTTAAGGGAAGAGGGCCAGGAAATGGAAGATCTTCCGGCAACCGTTATACCGGCGTTGGGAACTTTTAAGGTGGCCGTGGCCACACGAGACGGGTTAATGGTAGATGAACATTTTGGCCGTGCCGAAAGGTTTGTAGTCTTTACCCTGGAGGAAAACAAAGTCGGACACGTAGAATCGCGATCCGTCTCGTGTCGGGTTTCTTGCAATACAGGGGAAGGGCGCCAGCTCGGCATGGCCCAAAGGCTAGAACTGCTGGCTGACTGCCAGGCGGTGATATGTCTTAAAGCCGGCCGGTGCGTGCAGGAGCTAGCGGGAGAAAAAGGGATTATGATCTTCGAGATGAACGGTACGGTTCCCTCTGTTTTACAGGAATTTGTACGGTATATGGAGAGGGGATGAACGAGAATGCGAGATCCAGCCTATGCGGAGATAACTAGGGAACATCCGTGTTATAACCGGGCTGCTGCCAGGTGGTACGGGCGCGTCCACCTGCCGGTGGCGCCTGACTGTAACATAAAGTGTCGCTACTGTACCCGGCTCTACGATTGCGCGAATGAAAACCGCCCTGGCGTGACCAGCCGCCTGATGACCCCGCGGGAAGCCCTGCAGTACGTAGAGCGGTTGGTAGAGAGAGACAGGCGTATCCGGGTATTGGGTATTGCCGGCCCCGGGGAGCCCCTAGCCAATGACTCTACTTTGTGCACCCTGCGTCTGTTGCACCGTCATTTTCCGGAGCTAATTAAGTGCCTCAGCACGAACGGACTGCTACTGAAGGAGAGATTACCAGATTTGTACACAGCAGGGGTACGGGCGGTGACGGTGACGGTGAACGCTGTTGCACCGGCGGTAGGCAGCCGGATTTACGATTACGTATTTTACCAAGGGCAGTTATATAAGGGAACTGCGGGGGCGGAGCTACTGTGGCAGGCCCAGCAGGCAGGCATCCGCCTGGCCCGGAAGTTGGGCATGGTCGTTAAAGTAAACAGCGTGCTTATTCCCGGGATCAATGACCATCACTTGGAAGAGGTGGCCCGGGCGGTAAAGGCGGCCGGGGCGCATATCATGAACATTATCCCCCTGATTCCACAGGGAGAATTTGCCGGCTTGCTTCCACCGCCTCCGGAACGGGTCAACCTGCTGCGACAGCAATTGTCGTCCGTTATCGACCAGATATGCCACTGCCGGCGCTGCCGCGCGGACGCAGTGGGGATGCTGGCATGAGATTTTAGATTGTGCGGGCGGCAGGGTAAATTTGCCCTGCCGTCTCTCCAGCAGGCATACCGGTAACATTCCTGGAGGTGAGGCTGGTGCAGGTACGCATTGTGGATACGACCCTAAGAGACGGGGAGCAGGCCCCGGGGGTAGCTTTTAACCTTGAGGAAAAGGTGACCATCGCCCGGATGCTTGACCGGTTGGGGGTAGCACACATTGAGGCCGGCACACCTGCTATGGGGGAGATAGAACAAGAAGCCATTAGGGCTATCGTCCGACTGGGCTTAAAATCCTGCATCAGCACTTGGAATAGGATGGTAATCGAGGATATACGAGCTTCCCTGGCTTGTGGGGTTCAATGTGTGCATATTTCTACTCCTGTGTCGGACATTCAAATCCGGTACAAACTGGGGCAAAGCCATCAGTGGGTGCTGGATCGTTTGCGGCGCGCGTGTGTCTATGCTATGGACTACGGTCTACGGGTGACGGTGGGAGCTGAAGATGCTTCGCGGGCAGATCCTGCATTTTTACTGGAGCTTGCTTTCTTGGTTAGAGAACTGGGAGTAAAACGTCTGCGTTACTGCGACACTTTAGGTGTTTTGGACCCTTTCACTACTTTTGAGCGTATGGTTTCGTTGAAAGAAAAACTGGATCTGGACCTGGAGTTTCACGGTCATAATGACTTCGGTATGGCCACAGCTAACACCCTAGCAGCCATCAGGGCCGGTGTTGGCTGGGTAGATGCCACTGTCAGCGGGCTGGGGGAAAGAGCGGGGAATACCGCTCTGGAAGAATTGTGCCAAGCTCTAAAGGTTCTTTATAGGATGGATCCAGGCCTCAATGTGGAATACCTTGCGAAACTCAGAGGTTATGTAGCTCGGGCGGCAGGACGATTAAATCAATTTTCTGAGCTAGCGACTATTTTTTGCCGAGCCTAACGTTCATACCGACGAACAAGACTGACATTCAAAAACTTCTTTAGCTATCGACTGTTTAAGGGTCAAGGGTTGGGTAAACCTTTGCAGTTACTATCATGTAAGATAGGAGGATACATGGTGAAGAACCCAGTATTTATCTGTGACACTACGCTGTGTGAAGGATTAAAAATCGCCAAAGTACAGCTTTCCATTCGAGAAAAGCTACGAATTGCTGAATTATTAGCGGCCATCGGCGTGCATCAGATAGAAACGGGGATTCCTGCAACGGGCAGGGATGAGAAAGAAGTAATCAAACAAATGGTTGATGCGGGTCTTAACACCAGCATAATGGCTTGGAACAGAGCGGTAGTTGACGACATTAAACATTCCCTGGACTGCGGCGTGGACGCTGTGGTCATCTCCATATCCGCCTCTGATATCTACATTAGCCACAAGCTACACAGTACAAGGGAAAGGGTCCTGGCGGACATGGCCATGTCATGCGAGTTTGCCAAGAGGCATAACCTCTACGTTTCTGTGAACGCAGAGGATGCTTCTCGCTCCGATATCGAATTTCTGGTGGAATTCGCCCGCGTAGCCAAAGAGGCGGGGGCTGATCGCCTACGCTTCTGCGACACCGTGGGCTGCCTTGACCCTTTCACCACCTACGAGCGGGTGAAGATTATTATCGAGAGCGTCAGTATTCCCCTTGAAGTCCATATGCACAACGACTTAGGCATGGCCACGGCCAATACCCTGGCCGGGCTTAAAGCCGGGGCAACCTGCGCCAGCGTTACAGTGATGGGGTTTGGCGAGCGGGGAGGAAACGCCGCCCTGGAAGAGGTGGTGATGGCCCTCAAGTACCTTTACGGGACCGATCTTGGCTTTAATACGGAAAGATTCCGGGAATTAGCCGAGTATGTGGCCCGCGCCTTTGGACAGCAATTACCTCCATGGAAACCGATAGTCGGTAATAACATATTCGCCCACGAATCAGGCATTCATACCGACGGTGTCCTCAAGAATGCCCAAACCTATGAAATATTCCCACCTGAGGAGGTCGGCCTTACGCGGCAAATTGTAATCGGCAAACACTCGGGCACTGCCGCCATCAAGATGAAGTTTGCTGAATACGGCATCGCTTTGAGCCAGGAGGAGGCCGCAGCTATACTGCAACGGGTGCGGTCGGCAGCTGTGGGGTTCAAGCGTTTTCTGTTCGATAGAGAATTGATTCATCTCTATGAAGACTACCTTCTTCACCGTACCTGCCAGGGAAAGAACCGCACCGCACCTGATAAGAGTCAAGAAGATACAAGAATACCCGTTAAAGAAGGTGGATATTCTTACCAGTCCACAACTTCTTAAAGGAATCTAGGTTTGCTCAATTTTCTAACCCTTCCGTTGGATGTTGCCTTACACACCGCAGCGGACTGCAGGACAACTTTTCGGGAGGGTTTTTTTCACCCGCTCGGGCTGACGGTGCGGATACACTCCTGCGCATTCTCCAGATTTTGAATCTCCCCGCGGAACGGACTGGGGGATATTAACGTAAAGGATGTGACCCTAGAAGCCCGCCTGGACCGCGGCCAATTCGTTTACGGCCTGCCCACGCATATACCGAACAACTACTGGAAGCTTTCCACATTTTGCCCCTCTTAACCCCAAAGGTGGTCCAAAAAGTGGTAGACTTCCTTATCGGCAATATAACCCTAAAGGGCAAATGGTACCGCCATCTAAAAGTTTGGCTGGAGATAGCCGGGAACCGGCGTGGGAAGCCCCAGGAGCGGAAAAAATCGCCGAGTGGCGGCACAACGACATTGCCGAAGTGGGCTTTGTCTATGAGCCCGATCCCCGAGCGGTTAAACAATATGTGGCGGTCTACGCAGTGCCCAAGGATGTGGTAGTAAAAAACTAATCTTTCAGAAGCAGCGTAACGGCAAGGAGTGGAGAACTGTATTCATAAAGAACGGGCAGGAGGTGCACAGCAGCGAATACACCCGCCAGAAGCAAAACGCACGGTAGGGGTCTCCTGGGGAGGCTTGCAGGACCAGGCCTCCCCAGCGCTTTCAAAATACTGGTAAATAACCGCCGTATAGTGTATAATGGGAGACAGGGGGTGACCCTATGCCTCCCAATCCGAGGGCTATAGACATCGTGAAATTGTATGCAGAGACACTGAGAAGGAAAAAACTCCCTATCAAGGCGGTAATCCTCTTCGGGTCCCAGGCGAGGGGAGACTACGAGCCTGACTCCGATATTGATGTGCTTGTGGTAACCGAAAGGCTTGACGAAAAGATCCGCGAGGCTATCTTAGACGAAGCATTTGAAATTAGCCTTAACGAGGATGTGGTGTTAATACCCGTGATATACGACCTTGAGGGGTTTGGATCTCCTCTTTTTCGGGCCGGGCCCCTTTACCAGAATATAAGCCAGGAAGGGATTATTATCCTATGATCGACAGCGAGCTAAAGAAGCTATTCGCCCGGACCAAGATGGAGAAGGCATGGGAGGCCGGCAGACCCCAGCCGGGCGCTCTGTTTATAGGGGGACCACTCTGGAGGGCCTGCCTATGCAGGCCTTCCTGATTCTGGTCCGACTGAAATCCGAAGACTTCTACGGGAGGGGCGGTGATATTTGTACGTCATATTTCTCCAATGAAGCCCGGGGACCAGGAGGGCAGTGGCCGTGGACGTTGGACGTTGGCTATGGCATTACCAAGGCAGTCTCCGCTGCCGCCCGCATGTCCGGTGGTGTGAGAGGACGTGGGCTAGCTGCCCCTCCTACTTGATAAGCTTCGCGGCAACCTGCAATTACTTGCTCCCTTTAATAACACTTACCCTTCAAAGGGCTGGGGAGATGCTCCTGGAAAACCCTGGGCAAAGCTTGCTGGCAGGGCCAGGGCCTTAATTTTGCTAGCTCAAGCCGCGTTAAACTCGGCCGCGTACTTAAGAATACGGGCAAGTATCTCTTCCCGTTTGGCATTAATGGCGTCAAAATTCATGGCCGGGATATAAAAGCTCTCCATGTAGTCGTGGGTAAGCTTGGCCTGGCGGATGTAGGCTACCGCCCGGTCTAGGCAGGCCTGGTAGCGGAATTTAGCACTTAAGATTTCATGGCTGTACATGGCAAGCTTCTTTTTATCAATGTACTCGGTTAGATTTATGGACATGGCGATGAGGTGGCTAAAGGGGGAGGGGTCGAAGGTATGAGGCGGTTCCACGTTCATCACAGCCACTTTAATTTCCGGCATTATAATCAAATCATAGTTATCAGGGTTAAAGGGGCAATGGTATATTTCGGTAAACAGACATTTGCTGAGGGCGGTGTTGGCCACCCTCTCCAGTATCCTGGTGACCCCGGAGCCGGGTTCTCCCGATATAGTATAGATCCGGTTAACCTCGTGGAGCAAAGTTTCTACGTTTCCGGTCACAATTCCTTCAGGTGTAATGGCTGTGGCAAAAAGGTGGCGGGCTTTGGGAGGGCGATCGTACCGGGCCGCGACCCCAGTAAATACGCCGTCCAAAAGCTTTGCTTCAGCGCGGTTGACCAAGGCTTCGTTAGTGCATTCCGCCACATAATCTTCCCATTCATCGCGGATGACCTTGGCCTCCTTTAGGGCACTATAGGCTATACGAAAAAGGCGATTTACCCGGGTATTGGCTTCTAGAATTTCCTGCTTGTGCTCGCGCATTTTTTGCTCATCCCAAAAATCGCCTAGATGAACAATCTCATCCACAGCCCCGGGATTTTTAGGATCTACGATATGCGGGGCCGTGCCGTCGATGAGGGCCACTTTTATGGAGGGTATTACTACAGCATCCAGAGAATTGTTGTCAGAGGAACAGCAGTGAAATTCCACATCAAACCCCCTTTCCAGCATGCTCTCGCCAATCTTGCGCATAAAGGTTGATTTACCTACACCTGGTCCTCCCTTGACTACAAATATTCGTGTGGCATCCGGTTCAATAATGTAATCATAAAAAGAATAAAAGCCATGACAAGTGTTACCGCCGGGAAAAACCTTTCTTAATTTTCCTTGTGGCATGTTAATCCCCCTTTACCAGCAAAAGGTTCTTTCACTTTTTAGAAAAGCTCCTTAGGAAAATATATGCTGCACTTTAGGAAAGTTGTTCAGGGTTACTAGTTTTCATGATATGAAAATCTTTTGCGTTATACAGTATTCAAGGGCTGGACCTATTGTTTTTACCAATGGCTTAACCTATAATAATGAAGCAACAGGGCAATGGTGTCCTAGACTGGCCGCAAAGGGGTGGCGATGTTATCGGCATTTGTTGTAAAGGTGGGGCTTTCAATGCGTCAGCCCAAAATATTCCTGGCCTCATCGGATCAGGCCTCGCTCCAGTCTTTGAAACAGGTGTTGCAGCGAGAAGGGTATCTGGTAGCAGGGGCAGCCCAGGACGGTGCCCAAGCGCTGAGGCTAATCCATACCTTACAACCTGACCTTGTCATTCTCGATAGTGAACTAAAAGGTACCGGCGCTCTGGAGGTTGCAAGGTTTATCAATGAGGAACAAGTAGCGCCCATTATCATGCTGGCTTCTTCCTGGCACCGCAATATTATTAGTAAAACACGTGATTTCCCGGTTTTTGCTTACTTGATTAAGCCGGTACAGGAAAGCACCCTGTTACCCGCGATAGAGGCAGCCCTAGCTAACTATGAAAAGCTGGCTCGTTTAGAAGAGGAAGTAAATAAATTAAAGGAAACTTTGGCTGCCCGCAAGCTTATTGAGAGAGCGAAAGGAATTCTTATGGAAACTTTAGGTATAACAGAAGCGGAGGCTTATCGCCGCATCCAGCGGCAAAGTATGGATAGATGTGTTCCCATGAAAACTATTGCTGAGGCTATAATTGTAGCCCACGAACTGCAAAAAGAAGATCAACAGAAAAAATAACAATATATTTTTTATAGCGTATGTTAACCAACTCATTTAAGGGCAACGGCGTCCTACAAGCAGGAAGGTGAATGTATTCACCTCCTGCGGGGACGCTTTTTCTTTTTAGAAGATGCTTCAGGGAGGTTTTTAAAATGGATGACAGGGAAAAGAGAGCCAAGGTCTTAAAGCAGGCTGAAGAATGGGGAGTCAAATTTGTGCGGCTACAGTTTACTGATATATTCGGTGTATTAAAAAATGTAGCCATTCCCGTAAATCAGCTTCCCAAAGCCCTAAATAATGAATTGATGTTCGACGGTTCTTCCATTGAAGGATTTGTCCGCATTGAGGAATCGGATATGTATCTTTATCCTGATCCGGATACTTTTGTGATTTTTCCCTGGAGGCCCCATGAGGGGACTGTAGCCCGGCTTATTTGCGATATTTATAACCCCGATGGTACTCCCTTCGCGGGCTGCCCCCGTAATACTCTGAAGAGGGTACTGGCTGAAGCTAAAGAGATGGGCTTTATCATGAACGTAGGGCCCGAGGCAGAGTTCTTTCTCTTCCACACCGACCAGTCCGGGCGTCCCACTCTGGAAACCCATGACCGGGCCGGCTACTTCGACCTTACTCCTATAGATCTGGGAGAAGATGCCCGCCGGGATATGGTACTAACTTTAGAACAGATGGGATTTGAAATCGAAGCTTCTCACCATGAAGTGGCTCCGGGACAACATGAGATCGACTTTAAATATGCCGACGCTTTAACCACGGCCGACCGCATTGCCACTTTTAAATTTGTGGTGAGGACTATAGCCCAGCGTCACGGCCTCCATGCCACTTTTATGCCTAAACCCATATATGGTATCAACGGTTCCGGTATGCATTGTAACATTTCTCTCTCTTTCCAAAATGGGCAGAATGCCTTTTATGATCCCCAGGGGGAACTGGGACTAAGCCCAATAGCTTATCAGTTTATAGCCGGCATTATGGCTCATGCCCGGGCTTTAACAGCCATTACCAATCCTACGGTCAACTCTTACAAGCGCCTGGTACCCGGATATGAAGCTCCGGTTTATATTGCCTGGTCGCCCAGGAACAGGAGCCCTCTTATCCGTATTCCTGCCAAACGAGGGCCTTCCACCCGTATAGAGGTGCGCCATCCGGATCCTTCGGCCAATCCATATTTGGCCATTGCTGTCCTGCTCAAAGCGGGGCTGGACGGTATTAGAAAGCAGATGGTACCTCCTCCCCCTGTATACAAAAATATTTATGCCTTAACCCCAGAAGAACTGGTCCGGGAAGGTATAGGTGTTTTACCCTCCAGCTTGGAGGAGGCTCTGGCCGAACTGGAGAAGGACGAGGTAATCAAGGAAGCTTTGGGCAGCCATATTTATGAACGTTTTATGGTAGCCAAAAAGCTGGAATGTGAACAGTACCGGACCACCGTTCACCCATGGGAAATAGAACATTACCTAACCAAGTTCTAATCGCTTTTTAACCGAGGGAAAGGGGGAAATAAATGTACCGGGAAGGTGAACAGCGTATTCCTGCGGGTTGTGCTCTCAGCGGCTTTATTAACCGCGACGGCCGCCGGGAGACGGGGGAGCGCATTATAAAATCCATTGCCCTGATGAATGAACGATCTAACGGCCTGGGCGGCGGGTTTGCTGCTTATGGTATTTATCCGGAGTATGAGGATTATTATGCCCTGCACGTGCTCTTCGATGATAAGCATAGCCGCTACCAGGTGGAAGACCTGATCAAAGAAAATTTTCATATTGAAGCCGAAGACCGTATTCCCACCCGTCATGTTCGCTCCATTGGTAAAGCTCCCGGCTTATGGAGGTACTTTGTGGTACCACGCATGTCCAAGATAAGAGAAGCCAAAGAGAATGAAGAAGATTTTATGACCCAACTAGTGATGCATATCAACGACGCCATCCCGGGAGCGTATGTGATATCCAGCGGTAAAAATATGGGAGCCTTTAAGGGCGTAGGTTACCCGGAGGATATCGGCGAGTTTTTCCGGCTGGATGAATACAAGGCCTATACCTGGATTGCCCACGGGCGTTTTCCCACCAATACACCGGGCTGGTGGGGAGGAGCTCACCCCTTTACCCTCCTCAACTGGTCGGTAGTCCATAACGGGGAAATTTCGTCCTACGGAGCTAATCGACGTTTCCTGGAGATGTTCGGCTATAAAATTACCTTGCAAACGGATACTGAAGTTATCGCCTATGCCATAGATTTATTAGTCAGGCGGCATAGGTTACCTCTAGAGGTAGCTGCCAAAGTTCTGGCGCCTCCTTTCTGGCAGGAAATTGATCGTATGAAGACCAAGGAACAGGAGCTATATCGCAATTTACGGGTAGTTTATGGCAGTCTTATGCTTAACGGTCCCTTTGCCATTATTGTAGGTTTTCCAGGGGGCTTGATGGCCTTAAACGATAGGATAAAATTGCGTCCTCTGGTTGCCGGAGAGCAGGGTGCAACCCTTTATGTAGCTAGCGAAGAGGCCGCTATACGGGAAATTTGTCCCGACCTTGAGCGGGTATGGTACCCCGCGGGTGGCGAACCCGTCCTTGGTAAACTGGAGGAGGAGTGTGCATGTCGCCTATCAGCATGAATCCACCTGAATTTAGGGTGATCCGCGATGAAGAAAAATGTATCAAGTGCCTGGTATGTGTCCGGCAGTGCGGTTTTGAGGCCCAGCAATACGATTCTGAAGAGGACAGGGTTTATAGTATCGATGACAATTGCGTAGCCTGCCAGCGCTGTGTTTGCCTTTGCCCTACCAGGGCTCTGCGTATCGAGCAAAACCCGGTTCCCTATAAAGCTAATGCCCACTGGACGCCGGAACATATTCATAACATTAACAAGCAGGCGGCTACAGGTGGCGTCCTTCTTACTGGTATGGGGAACGATAAACCTTTTCCCAGCTATTTTGACCGGTTGTTGCTTAATGCCAGCCAGGTTACCAACCCTTCCATTGATCCCTTGCGTGAGCCTATGGAATTGCGCACGTATTTGGGTAGTCGCCCGGATTATGTATCTTTGGACGAGGGTAATACCTCCGGGCAGACCCCGCTGGTGCCCTTGGAAACCCCTATTATGTTTTCTGCTATTTCCTACGGAGCCATCAGCCACCAGGCCTTTGAATCATTGGCCAGGGCAGCCAAGGAATACGGTACTCTCTTTAATACGGGAGAAGGTGGCCTGCCTGAAGATCTCTACAAGTATGCCGATCATGCCATAGTCCAGGTGGCTTCGGGGCGTTTCGGGGTCCATAGCGATTACCTCAATGCTGCCCGGGTCATTGAAATTAAAATCGGCCAGGGAGCTAAACCGGGTATCGGTGGCCATCTGCCCGGGGAGAAAATTACGGCTTCTATTGCTGCTACCCGGATGATTCCGGAAGGTACGGATGCCCTTTCCCCGGCACCCCATCATGATATTTATTCCATTGAAGACCTGAGGCAGCTTATTTTTACCTTGAAAGAAGCCACCCGCTATCAGAAACCTGTATCCGTAAAAATTTCTGCTGTGCATAATGTGGCAGCCATTGCCAGCGGCATTGCCCGGGCCGGTGCTGATATTATCGCCATTGACGGTTTCCGGGGCGGTACCGGTGCTGCTCCTCTGATGATCCGGGACCATGTAGGTATTCCCATAGAACTGGCTATTGCTGCCGTAGACCAGCGGCTGCGGGAAGAGGGTATCCGCAACCGAGTTTCCCTGGTAGCCGCTGGCGGTTTTCGCTGCAGTGCGGATGTGGTAAAAGCCATTGCTCTGGGAGCCGATGCTGTTTATATTGCCACTGCGGCTCTGATAGCCTTGGGATGCCATCTCTGTCAAAAGTGCTACACCGGTAAGTGCAGCTGGGGCATTGCTACTCAGGATCCTTATAAGACCAGGCGTATAAATCCCGAAATAGGGGCTGAAAGGCTTTATAATCTACTCCATGGATGGTCCCGTGAAATCAAGGAGATGCTCGGCGGTATGGGTATCAATTCCATCGAGAGCCTGCGAGGTAATCGGCTCCACCTGCGGGGTGTGGGCCTGACTGAGACTGAATTAAAACTTTTGGGAGTCAAGCACGCTGGAGAAGGTATGTAGAAACAGGGCCTCCCCAGGCAATGCGAGCCTATAAATATGCGAAAAGATTCCCTTGCGCCAGCCCATGGGAGAGGTGGAAAAGAGGTGAACAGTGGTGAAAAAAGTTTACGCGCGCCGGGAATATTGCATGAACTGCCACCTATGTGAAGTGTACTGTATTACTGCCCACTCCAGGAGCCGCGACATATGGAGGGCTTTTAAACGGGAAAATTTACGCGGTACTCACCGCGTCTTGGTAGAAGAAAAGTGGCCCGAATCTCTGGCCGTACAGTGCCGCCATTGCCCTGAACCGCGCTGTGTGGAGGGGTGCATCTCTGGGGCTATGGTAAAGGATCCCGATACAGGAATTGTTTATTGTCAGGAAGACAAATGCGTAGGCTGCTGGACCTGTGTAGCCAGTTGCCCTTATGGGGCTATTCGCCCGGGCCATCGCAATGGCAAACCTGTCCCGCTAAAATGCGACTTGTGCAAGGACCTGCCTGAACCGGCTTGTGTGGCCCATTGCCCCAATGGCGCTCTGGTCTATGAAGAGAGAGGAGCAGGAGTATGAGGTACGTAATAATTGGCAATTCTGTGGCCGCGGTTAACGCTTGCCAGGGAATACGCGAACTAGATAAGGAAGGTTCTATAACCATTATTTCAGCAGAAAATTATTACGCTTACGGCCGGCCCTTGATTTCCTATTGGCTGGAAGGCAAGACTGATTTTGAAAAAATGCCTTACCAGCCTGTGGAGTTTTATCAAAAGAAAAAAATAAACGTGCTCTTAGGGAAAAAAGCCGTGGGCCTGGATGTTAACCGGCGGGAAGTTAAATTAGACGATGGTTCTTCTGTACCCTATGACCGCCTGCTCATAGCCACCGGAGGCAAAGCCATAGTCCCTCCGCTCACCGGCCTTACGGCTGAAAATTACTTTACTTTTCTAACTTACGATGATGTCCTCCATTTAGCCCAAGCGGCCTTCCCGGGAAAAGAGGCAGTAGTCCTGGGCGCCGGGCCCAGCGGGCTAAAAGCTATGGAAAGCCTTGTTACTAGGGGTGTGCGCGTCACCTTAGTAGAACTGGCTTCCCGCATCTGGTCCCCTGTTCTGGACCGAGAGGCAGCAGCCCTGATTACCCGCTTTCTTGAGGAGCAGGGGGTAACTGTAATCTTGCAAGATACTATCCTGGGTGGCAGGCGTAATGGTGAGGGCCGGTTAGAGCTCGACCTCCAGTCCGGTCAGCATTTAACCTGCGATATACTGGTAGTGGCTATTGGTGTTAGGCCCAATGTGGAATTGCTAGAAAATGTACCTGGCGTGAATTTGAACCGGGGGGTAGTGGTAGATGAATACTTAAATATAGGCCTTCCCGGTATTTACGCTGCAGGAGATGTGGTGGCGGGCAATCCTCCCCTTCTTCCTAATGCCGCGAGGCAGGGCCGGATAGCTGGCCGCAATATGGCCGGGGCCAAGGAAAGGTATATACCGGGACCGGCTTATAATGCTCTGGGTTTCCTGGGCTTGCACACCATTAGCATGGGTATTACTGCCTGTGAACCGGAGGAAGGCTTTGAGGTACTGGTCCAAAAGCAGGAACAGGACTGGATTTACAGAAAGCTGGTGCTGGATAATAACCACCTGGTAGGGGCTCTCTTTATTAATCAGTTCGACCGTGCTGGCCTTTACCGGCGCTTGATAGAGGAGCAGGTGGATGTTACACCTTTTAAGGATAAGCTTTTGCAAAAAGGGTTTGGTTTTCTGTATATACCTCCAGAGCTCTGGGAAGCTAAACTTGCGGAGTAAAAAGTAAGGGGTGGGAATGGAGTGAAAAAGTTAAATGCCTGGGGTTTAAATTACCGGGAGTTAAATGCGAAAATCAGGTCACTGTTGGATAACGGCGAAGATGAACTGGTTATTGAGAACGTTAATGGACAGCGATATATCGGTACCGGCATAAAAGGTAAAGCTAAATTGAAGATTTATGGAGTTCCAGGCAATAATCTCGCTGCCCTCATGGATGGTCTGCACATTGAGGTGCATGGCAACGCCCAGGACGGTGTGGGCAATACCATGAATAATGGTACGGTTGTTGTTCACGGGCATGCTACCGATATTGCCGGCTATTCCATGCGGGGCGGTAAGGTTTTTGTTCGCGGTAATGTGGGTTACCGTGTAGGTATTCACATGAAGGCTTTTAGGGAGAAAAATCCTTTAATTGTAGTTGGGGGCAGAGCAGGCGACTTTTTTGGCGAATATATGGCCGGGGGAACCTTGGTTCTCCTAGGCCTGGATCTTAGACCAGGTGAAAGATTGGTGGGCAACTATCTGGCTACCGGTATGCATGGAGGAGAAATTTTTATCCGGGGAGAACTTAATGGAGTATTCTTAGGCAAAGAGGCCAAAGCCGTAGAGCCCAGCAAGGAGGACTATAAACGCCTCAAGTCTATTGTAGAAGAATTTGCCAGTTATTTTGACCTGGATAGCGATAAAATTTTATCTGAACCCTTTATAAAATTAATTCCCTTAAATAGCCGGCCTTACGGCAACCTCTACGCCTATTGATGCCGTCAATCATAGTTACAAATACCTTCCAGGTAAACGGGACGCACCCCCAATCATATAATAAAAACTAAAGGGCAAGGACGTCCTTTAGCACCATGTGCGGGGACGTCTTTTATTTTTTCTTAAGGGGGTAGGAATTCATGTGTGGCATTTGCGGGTGGATAGATTGGGAAATAGATGTAACCCGACATGGGCCCATCCTGGAAGCGATGATTGAAACACTCTCCTGCCGCGGACCGGATGCCGGTGGAACGTGGATGTCACCCCGGGCGGCCCTGGGCCACCGCCGCCTGATAGTAGTCGATCCCGAAGGCGGCAGCCAGCCCATGGTTCGTAAGAGGGGTGAGGATAAGTACGTCATTAGTTACAATGGTGAACTCTATAACATGCCAGAGCTGCGCAGGGAACTGGAGGCTCGCGGACATTTTTTCCAAACCCGTTCTGATACTGAAATTATCCTGGTCGCCTTTATGGAATGGGGGATGGAATGTGTTGAACATCTCAACGGCATTTTTGCTTTTGCCATCTGGAGTGAAAAGGACCAAAGCCTGTTCCTGGCCCGCGACCGCCTGGGCGTTAAACCTCTGTTTTATGCCCAGCGGGGTAGCGCTTTCCTTTTCGCCTCGGAATTAAAGGCACTTCTTGCCCACCCGGCGGTTCTCCCGGAAATAGATGCCGAAGGGCTGGCCGAGATTTTTGTTATCGGCCCGGCCCGTACACCAGGGCACGGAGTGTTTAGAGGAGTTGCCGAGCTTAAACCCGGACACTGCCTGCTATATCACCAAAACGGCATCTCCATACGCCAGTACTGGAAACTTGAAAGTCATCCCCACCCGGATGACCTGGATACCACCGTTGCTAAAGTCAGGGAGCTTTTAAAGGATTCGGTGGAGCGGCAACTTATATCTGATGTTCCTCTCTGTACCCTACTATCAGGCGGCATAGATTCAAGCGCTATTACCGCTTTTGCTGCCGGAGCCTTACAGCAAGATGGCTTAGAACCCCTTAAGACCTATTCCATAGATTATGCGGGCAACGAGAGTTATTTTAGGCCGAATGAGTTCGAACCCAACTCTGACAGGGACTGGGGGAAAAGGGTTGCGGCCTTTTTAGGTACCCATCATCATACCGTCCTAGTCGATACTCCTGAGCTGGTCGAAGCCTTAACGGCAGCTGTCCGGGCGCGCGATTTGCCGGGCATGGCGGATATTGATGCCTCCCTTTACCTCTTTTGCCGGGAAATTAAGAAAGGAGCGAGCGTAGGCTTATCAGGTGAATGTGCGGACGAAGTCTTTGGGGGTTACCCGTGGTTTAGGCGCCAGGAGGCACTCTTGGCCGAGACCTTCCCCTGGTCCCTTAAGCTAGAGGAAAGGATCCGCTTGCTCTCGCCTGAGCTAATAAAAGAGATCCGGCCTCGGGAATACGTGTCCGACCGGTACAGGGAGGCATTGGCCGAGGTGCCCCGCCTGCCGGGAGAAGATTCATTTGATGCACGCATACGCGAAATTTTCTACCTGACCCTTACCCGCTGGATGCCCACCTTACTGGACCGCAATGACCGAATGAGCATGGCGGTCGGTCTCGAACTGCGCGTACCCTTCTGTGATCATCGCCTGGTAGAGTATGTCTGGAATGTTCCCTGGACCATGAAGTATGTGGATGAGAAAGAAAAAGGCCTCTTGCGCCGGGCTTTGAAAGGCGTACTGCCTGAAGATGTACTGGCGAGGCGCAAAAGCCCGTATCCCAAGACCCATAATCCTGCCTTTTTGAATGCTATGCGTGCCTGGGTGCGGGATATTATCCACCAAGCTGATTCGCCCCTGCTTCCCCTGGTTGATGTCGCCACTATCCGTACTCTTGTTGAGTTAGGCGCTGAGTTCGACCTGCCCTGGTTCGGCCAACTCATGAGACTGCCGCAGCTCATGGCTTATTTAGCCCAGATAGATTTTTGGCTGCGGGAATATCGGGTGGTGCTCTGCTAGGCAAAGCCACCCGATTTTCTTAACTTATTTTAAGCTTTGAGCAGGAGGAAATAGCCAGGACGTCGAGTATGAAGTATGTTGATTAAGTAATTGAAGGTAACCTAATTAAGCTTCTCCGAGGCAAGAACTGCCTTGCAAGGATTGCATTAGTAAACCTGGGACCAATTTGCTATGGAGGGACGAACGACAGTGCATCCGGAACAAGTCGCGCCTGGCATAAGGATAAGGTATAGGTTGAGGCGCTTGAGGTGGCCGCTGATAATAGTATTGGTGCTGCTAGCAGCAGGGAGCTACTTTGCCTACCGGTACACAGTGGTTAAGGGCAAGCCTAACTATCTCACGGTAACGGTGGGCAAGGGCAACATTGTGGATGTAATCCAAGCCAACGGGATCATCGAGCCGGTCCGCACCGTAGGCTTAAGCTTTAAAAATAGCGGCCTAATAAAGGCCATATACGTGCAACCGGGTGATAGGGTTAAAGAAGGCCAAGTCCTGGCCGAGCAGGACACGGCCGAACTAGAAGCCCAGCTGCGCCAATCCGAAAGCAATTTAAGGCGCTCAGAGGCGCAGCTCAAGCTGCAGGTGGCCGGCTCTCGGCCGGAGGAAATAGCCCAAAAGGAAGCCGAGTTGGAAGCTAACCGGGTAGCCTATGAGACGGCCCTGAAGGAGCTCCAGAGACAACAGCAGCTCTTTGAGGCCGGAGCCGCTCCCGCAACTGATGTGGACAAGGCTAAGGAAACAGTGGCCAGTGCCAAGAGCAGACTAGAGCAGTCGCAGCAGGCTTTAAATCTCCTTAAACAGGGTAGCCGTCCCGAGGACATAGAGGCAGCCCGGGCAGGCGTAGAAGCTGATCGGGCTCAACTTGAAGTTGCTCGTTTAAACTTAGAAAATGCCAAGCTCCGTGCGCCATTTAACGGCATAGTGACCAAGGTAAATGGCGAGGTGGGACAGCGGGGTGGGGCGGGGGGAGGCAGTGAAAATGCCTCTTTTATCACCCTGGTTAGCGAAGAACTCCAGCTACGGGCCTGGGTGAACGAGGCCGACATAGGGAAGGTGAAGCTCGACCAAGACGTAGAGTTTACCGTAGCGGCTTACCCCGGCGTCAACTTTAAAGGTAAGGTTAAGAAAATATATCCCCAAGCCATTACCCAATCTAACGTTCAGATTTTTGAGGTATTGGTGGCGGTGGAAGATCCTGCCAAACAGCTTCTTCCCGGCATGACAGCTACGGCCAGTATTGTGCTGGCGAAGAGATCTGATGTGCTAGCCGTTCCAACCATGGCGCTCAGTTTTGCTGAGAGCTATCTGAAACGCCAGGCTCCCGCAGGTACAGCCGGACCGACTGGGGGAGGTGGCAGTGGCCAGGCGGCCCAGGGAGGTCAACGCCAGGGAGGAACCAAGAGAGAAGATACTGCGGGCGATTCCACCAAAGTTGTTTTGGTACTCGAAAACGACCAACCCGTTCCGCGCAGGATCAAGGTGGGTCTAAGCGACGGGCAGTATGTTGAAGTACTAGAAGGGCTTAAACAGGGCGATAAGGTTGTTGTCGGCATGATCACGGGCAAGCAGTCACAGCAGACTACTAGCTCTGGCGGGCAAACCCAAAGATCGCCTGGTTTTCCTGGTGGTCCTATGCCGTTAACCATGCCGCGGCAAGGGGGGAGTCAGGGTAGGTGAGCCAGGTGCTTATAGAGGTTGAAGGTCTAACCAAAGTTTATAAGCAGGGTGGTAACCACGGCGTTATTGCTCTGCGAGATGTGTCCTTCACCATTAACCGCGGTGAAATGGTGGCTATTATGGGTCCGTCGGGCTCCGGCAAATCGACTCTGATGCATATATTGGGGTGCCTGGACAAACCTGATAGGGGCCGGTACGTCCTGGCAGGTAAGGAGGTGACTGCCATGGATACGGTTGAGCTGGCGGGTATTCGTAACCGGTATATCGGGTTCGTGTTCCAGAATTTCAATCTTCTCGGGCGGGCCACAGCCCTGGAAAACGTGGCTTTACCCCTGGTGTACGCCCGGGTGGGCGGAAAGGAGAGGGAGAGGCGTGCCAGGAAGGTTTTGCAGACTCTGGGTCTAGCTGAGCGTGAGCACCATCTTCCCAACCAGCTTTCTGGCGGCCAGCAGCAAAGGGTGGCCATAGGGAGGGCCCTTATCAACAATCCCGAGCTTCTCCTCGCTGATGAGCCTACAGGTCAGCTTGATTCCAAGGCCAGTGCTGACATCATGTACCTCCTGCAGACCCTTCACCGGGAGCGTGGCCTGACTATAGTGATAGTCACCCACGAACCGGATATTGCTTACCACTGCCAGAGAATCTTGAGGCTCCGGGACGGGATGTTGGTGGCTGATGAAAAGGTGGCTGAACCCACCATGGCGGAGCCCTCGAGAGATATACTGCAAGGGCAGGTGAACGGTTCGTGGTCTTCTTAACTGCTTTTCAGATGGCCTGGAGAAGCATCCTCGCCCATAAACTCCGCTCGGCCCTGACCATGCTGGGGATCATTATCGGCGTGATGGCGGTCATCGTCATGGTGGCTTTGAGCCAGGGAGCGAGGGCCAGGGTTACCGAGAGGATCGCCAGCATGGGCTCTAACCTGCTGCTTATCATGCCGGGTTACGGCACGGGGCCGGTCAGGGGAGCCTCCGTCACGAACCGTTTAACCTATGATGACGCCCAGGCTATAGCCCGCCTGCCCATGGTTAAACATGTGGCGCCGGAGGTGTCCACTGATGCTACCGTTGTCTACGGCAACCAGACCTGGACGGCCACGGTCAGCGGTACCACTCCCTCCTTGCAGGCTATAAGAGATTGGCCCCTGGAAGCGGGGGAGTTTTTCTCTGAGGCCGACGTTACCCAAATGTCCATGGTTGCCGTAGTTGGCCACACAGTAGCTAACAACCTTTTCCCTCCAGGTACCAACCCAGTAGGTAGCCGCATTCAGATTAAGGGGCTATCTTTCACTGTAATAGGTTTGCTTACCCCCAAGGGTGCGAGCACGGGGGGGATGGATCAGGATAACTATATCTACGTACCCCTAACTACGGCTCAGCAACGGCTGGTGGGTACCAAATACGTAAGGCAGATTAACGTGCAGGCTGAGACGGCCGAGGCCCTACCCGCCCTACAAGAAGCTATTACTACCCTGCTGAGGCAGCGCCATCACTTGGCACCAAATGTGCCCGACGACTTCACTATCAGGAACATGGCTGCTGTACTATCGGCTATTGAGGACACTACCAGGATCATGACGTTTTTGCTAGGCGGCATTGCGGCAGTATCCCTAGTAGTTGGCGGCATAGGCATTATGAATATAATGCTGGTCTCGGTAACCGAGCGCACTAGGGAGATCGGAGTTAGGATGGCGGTAGGTGCAACTCCTTCCGATATTCTTATCCAGTTCTTGGTAGAAGCGTTCATGCTCAGCATAAGCGGGGGAATTATCGGAGTAGGTATAGGCTGGGGCGCTACTCACCTTTTGAGCTGGCTGGCCGGGTGGCAGATGATACTGGTGCCCTGGGTCATAGCCCTAGCTATGGGCTTTGCCGCCGCTGTGGGCATATTCTTCGGTTACTATCCTGCTAAGCGGGCGGCAAGCGCGAACCCCATTGAGGCCTTGCGTTTCGAGTAAGGTGGGTGTACGTTCACACTGCAGCCTGAGGGAGTAGCTGGCCAGAGGGGTAGCTGTAGTTAGTTAGCCGTTTCGTAAGAAGAAAGGCCTGGGACTGACCTGGCTGACAGCGTGAGAATGAGTTAAAATGATAGTGAGGGGTTATTAGAGCTAATTTTGACTCCAATTAATCCTACTACAGGTGATGGAACTCCCCTGGACAAAGAAGGTGGTAGGCCTGAAACCCCTTATCTTAGTTATTGACGATGATGAAAAAATTACCTCTTTACTCAGGCGGATACTCGTTTACGAAGGCTATGAAGTACTGGTGGCCAGTAATGGTTGTACGGCCCTATCCTTGGCCACTCGCCAACCGGATTTAATAATTTTAGACCTCATGTTACCCGATTTAGATGGGATCGAGGTGTGCCGGAGAATACGGCAGCAAAGCGATGTGCCTATTCTCATGCTTACGGCTAGGGATGAAACAGCCGACCGAGTCTTGGGTCTCGATAGCGGAGCCGATGATTACCTGGTCAAGCCCTTTGCTCTGGAGGAATTATTGGCACGTATTCGTGCCCTTTTGCGCCGGCACCGTGCAGCCGAAAAAGAAATATTAAAATATGCCGATCTCACATTAAATACAGCCAGCCGGGAAGCCCGGCGGGGTAACAGGGTATTTCAACTAACTGCTAAGGAATACGAGCTCCTGGAATTTTTTCTACGCCACCCGCGGCAGGTATTGACGCGGGAAGAACTAATGACTAAAATTTGGGGTTACGATTATAGTGGGGAATCCAATGTCTTAGAGGTTTATGTAGGCTATCTTCGTAGCAAGCTAGAAGCAGGGGGGGAACCCCGCCTTATTCATACAGTGCGAGGGGTCGGCTACGTTCTTAAATGAAGGGTGGCGAAGTACGTGACCTTGAGATGCCGCCTCACCCTCTGGTATACCGCAGTCCTGGCGTTTACCTTACTTCTCCTTAGTGGGTTGATTTATGCTTTACTTTCCCGTTACCTGACGCACGAAGTAGATTACTCCCTGGCCAGCAAAGCCCAAGAAGTAGTGCGTTCCATTAAAGTGAAGAGCCGATTCCTGCGTCAGCAAGGCATTATCTTACCCGATGTTAATGCCTTTTCGAGTCCTGATACCTTCTTGCAAGTAGTGGATCTGGACGGAGAAATAGTTGCTCGTTCGCGTAATCTAGGGAACCAGTATTTGCCAGTAGACAAAGATACCTTAGCACAGGTTGTAAAAGGTACCCCCTTTTTCGAAACCAGACAGGTAGGTGTCCAGGTCCTTCGCCTATATAACTTACCCCTCTATCTGGGTGACCAGCCCGTGGGTTTGCTGCAGGTTGGGCGCCTCTTGCACCCCATCCTGGCTATTTTGAGCAGGCTCCGGCAGCTCTTGATACTGCTTAGCCTGCTAGTATTAATGACGGCCGCGAGTCTAGGGTATTTTCTAGCCCGGGCAGCTTTAAGCCCCATCGACCGGATGACTCAGATTGCCGGAGAAATAAGCGAAGGGCGTGACTTGGCGAGGCGATTGTCTTATGAAGGGCCTATGGATGAAGTTGGTCGCCTGGCCGCAACTTTCAATGCCATGTTGGCCCGCCTCCAGAGCGCGTATCTGAGGTTGGAAGAAGCTTACGCCGCCCAGCGGCGTTTTGTAGCTGACGTCTCCCATGAACTGCGAACACCTTTGACCACCATTAGAGGCAATATAGAACTCCTGCAGCACATGGCTGCTACGGGCACCCCCCTGGAGCCAGAAGCTTTGGCCGACATCGCCAGCGAGGCAGAACGTATGAGCCGTTTGCTGAATAACCTTTTGACCCTGGCACGAGCGGATGCTGGTTTTACCCTCGAACGCCATCCTCTCGATATAGGAAAGTTGCTCCAAGAAGTTGCCCGTCAGGCCCCCTTCCTGGGGCGAGCTTCCTTTTCTTTTTCCGGTTTGACCGAATTGGAAGGCAGCCTAATTTTGGGCAATCAAGATTTTCTCAAACAATTATTCTTAATATTGCTGGACAACGCTTTTAAGTTTACCCCACCTGACGGAACAGTTACTTTAAAAGCTACCCTTCAGGATCAGGAAATAGCTATTACGGTTACTGATACAGGTATGGGTATTTCTCCAGAAGATCTACCCCATATTTTCGAGCGCTTCTACCGCGGTGAGTACAGCCGGCGCTATGGAGGTACTGGCTTAGGTTTAGCTATAGCCCGTTGGATTGCCGAGCAGCATGGCGGTAAAATTGAAGTAGCAAGCCAGCCGGGACAGGGCAGTGCGTTTACCGTTTACCTGCCTAAACTGAGCGAGTAAACCTTTCTTATTTTTTTCTTAGCTTGTTTTCATGTTATTTTAAGTTTCTCGTTTTATACTAATAGCGAATTCAAAACCTAGGAGGTGTTTTTAAGTGAGCAGAAAAAAGATGGTGGCTCTGAGCGTGGTTCTGGTGCTAGTCTTAAGCCTGTTGGGAGCTAGCATTGCCCTAGCCCAGAGCACCAGCCAGGAGCCCCGCACCAATCTTCACCAGCTCTTCTGGTCCAAGCTGGCCGCCAACCTGGGGGTTGAGGAATCCAGACTGCAAGAAGCTGTTAAGGCAGCTGGTAATCAAGCCGTAGATGAAGCCGTCCAGCAAGGGTTGCTGCCTGCTGATAAGGCCCAAAGGCTTAAGGAAGCCATCGACAAAGGCCAGTGGGGCCTCATAGGAAAATTCGGGGGCTGGGGTGTTGGTGGACATAAGTTTGGCAGGGGTCATGTCGGGGGCGGGCCGGGAGACATTGCCGGTATTTTGGGGATGACTCCTCAAGAGCTTAAACAGGAGCTTAAATCAGGCAAGACCCTGGAACAAATCGCCAGCGAGAAAGGCATGACCCTGGAACAGCTCAAAGAGAAATGGTTGGCTGAGAAGAAAGCCGAATTGGACCAGCGCGTGAGTGAAGGCAAGCTGACAGCCGAGAAGGCCCAGGAAATCCTCTCCCGCCTGGATAAGATGGACTTTAGCAAACTAGGGCCTAGACGGTAAGGAACCATATCCTGTGAACGAAACTGTGGCTTTTCTAGAAACTCAGACCAAATGTCCCTTGACAAATCAAGTGACTCTGGTATAATAAAACCCTAGAAAAAGTATAGAGGCGATGTTGCCTGGGTTAACAGCAAAGGGGCTGCTAGTACACGTCGTACTAGCAGCTTTTTGCTTGGGCTAGCCCGGTGAGATTTTTGGCTGCAGCCGCCGGCGAAGACGTCGGGCTAAGTTAGTCTGAAAATCACCTTATTACATTAATTTGGGGGGATATCTAATGCGCTTCTTCGTCGCGGCTGTATTGTGTTGGCTGTTATTGATTGGTTTACCCCGTGCTGCTTTGGCAGCTGAAAATGGGGGTATTAATGCGGGCGACACTGCCTTCGTTTTAGTTGCTTCAGCGTTAGTTATGGTTATGACTCCTGGTTTGGCATTCTTTTACGGTGGTATGGTGAGGAGAAAAAACGTTTTAAGCACGATTATGCAGAGTTTTGTCACCATAGCCCTTATTTCGGTGCAGTGGATACTCTGGGGATACTCATTGGCCTTCGGCCCTGATGTAGGAAACGTTATCGGCGACCTCAGCTGGGCGGGTTTTCGCCATGTAGGTTTAACCCCTAATCCCGATTATGCGCCTGGCGTGCCGCACCAGGTATTCGCTGCCTTCCAGCTTATGTTTGCTATAATTACACCGGCTTTAATTTCCGGAGCCATTGCCGAAAGAATGCGCTTTCCTGCCTATATGCTGTTCACTGTACTTTGGGCAACTTTTGTCTACGACCCTCTAGCCCATTGGGTATGGGGTTTAAACGGCTGGTTACGTAACCTCGGTGCCCTGGACTTTGCGGGCGGAACCGTAGTTCACATCAGCGCTGGCGTAGCTGGTTTAGTGGCTGCGCTGGTCTTAGGCAAGCGGCAGGGCTACGGCAAGATACCTATGCCACCTCACAACTTGCCTATGACTGTTCTGGGTACTGCTCTTTTGTGGTTTGGTTGGTTCGGGTTTAATGCCGGCAGTGCTCTGGCAGCTTCCGACGTAGCCAGTAACGCCTTCATTACTACCAATACGGCAGCAGGTGCCGCTGTATTGGGCTGGATGGTCACAGAGTGGTTGCTCCACGGTAAACCTACTGTATTAGGAGCAGCTAGTGGCGCCATCGGTGGCTTGGTAGCAATTACACCCGCTGCCGGCTTTGTAACTCCGCTGTCCTCAGTGATTATAGGGGCAGTAGCTGGTATAATTTGCTGTGTGGCGGTTAGTGTCCTTAAGAAAAAAATTGGCTACGACGATGCCCTTGACGCTTTTGGATGTCACGGTATAGGAGGTACTTGGGGTTCCCTGGCCACCGGTCTGTTTGCCACTCAATCTGTAAACCCGGCAGGCAGCAACGGTTTGTTTTACGGCAACCCTTCGCTTTTAATAACACAATTAGTAGCTGTGCTCGTTGTTTGGGCCTTTGTAGCTATCGCCACCTTTGTAATACTGAGGGCAGTGGGATTACTTACTCCCTTAAGAGCCAGCGCGGAAGAGGAAGAGATGGGATTGGACCTGTCTCAGCATGGTGAGAATGCCTATCCGGATGTAGCAGTGGCAACGCTGGAATTACCGGCGGGCGGAGTGAGGATAGGAGAAGCATTAGTAAGGGAAAGCACTGCTTTAAATTAAAAAATGGGGAAGAGATATTTATGCGAAAGATTGAGGCTATAATCCGGCCTGAGAAGCTAGAAAGAGTTAAAGAGGTCCTAGGCCAATTTGGGATCCGCGGGATGACAGTAACGCACGTTACCGGTTGCGGATTGCAGAAGGGCAAAACAGAAGTTTATCGGGGCAGTGTTTATTCTATTGATCTTTTACCTAAAGTTAAAATTGAAATTATAGCACCTGAGAAGTTAGTGGAAGATGTTATACAAATCATAATGGAAAATGCTCGAACCGGACATATAGGTGATGGGAAGATATTCATATATCCGGTCGAGGATGCCATCCGTATTCGTACAACTGAACGTGGGGAAGATGCAATTTAAGAAATTTAAAAGAGGGCAAGGACGTCCTCAAGATAACCCCATTAATCCCTAACTGCTCTTTTCCAGCTTGATACCCCTGTTACTGATGTAACTGACCAGGGACTCC